>JAILPA010000114.1 GCA_024690505.1 Prevotella sp. | reverse complement strand
TGGAGAACATCAAGGACGAGAGCCGCGAGCTGGCTGGTGTGGGCGAGAAACACCATCAGGCCGACTTTGCCCTGTGGAAGAAAGCCCAACCCGAACACATCATGCGCTGGCCATCGCCTTGGAGCGACGGCTTCCCCGGCTGGCACTGCGAGTGCACGGCCATGGGCCGCAAATATCTGGGCGAGACGTTCGACATTCACGGCGATGGCCAGCGCATGATGTGTTCGGGCTGGGCTTTCTTCCACAGGGCAAAGTCGGCCTGATGGTGTTTCTCGCCCACACCAGCCAGCTCGCGGCTCTCGTCCTTGATGTTCTCCAACGAGCGGCCTGAGAGGATGCCATACTGATATTTCTTGTTGTACGCCTCAATGTCGAAGTATACCGAGCCGTTGCTCTCGTAGGCAAAGCCATTATCCAGAATCTGCTTCACCAGCTGCTGCTGTTCTATGATGTGGCCCGTGGCGTGTGGCTCGATGGATGGGCGCAGACAGCCCAGCGCGTCCATGGCCTGATGGTACCTGTTGGTGTAGTACTGGGCTATCTCCATTGGCTCCAGTTGCTCCAGCCGTGCCTTCTTGGCAATCTTGTCCTCGCCCTCGTCGGCATCGTGCTCCAGATGTCCCACGTCAGTAATGTTGCGGACGTACCTCACCTTGTAGCCTAAATGGCGAAGATAGCGGAACACCAGGTCGAACGTGATAGCTGGACGGGCATGGCCCAGATGGGGGTCGCCATAGACGGTGGGACCACATACATACATGCCCACATGCGGGGCGTTAATAGGCTCGAAGCGCTCCTTGCGGCGCGTCAGCGTATTGTAGATGACCAGTTTCGATTCCATGTTCTTTAATATCGGTTATGCTTTCGGGCCGCAAAGTTACGAAAAAATTCCCAAATGGCAAACATTTTGAAGGCAGATGACGCAAAAAGTTGCGAAAAGATATGGCAGTTTGATAAATTATTCTTATATTTGCACAATCTTTCACTTTGTTGAACAACTTGAACCCTAAACAATACTAACTTATGCAGAAAAAGAAGACTTCCCGATGGCAAGTGCTGGCCTGCTGCTTGGCAGTGGGCGGCATGATGCTGAACAGCTGCTCGAAAGACGAGGGCTACGACCTGGAGAATATTGACGGCACCGTAGGATTGACCGTGAGTGAGTTCAAGATTCCCAGCATCAATTCCACTATGAACATCCCTTTGAACGACGTGTTCGACATTGAGGATAGTGAGATTATCTACACCAATGCTGATGGCGAGTACCTCTTCGAGAAGGCGTCGGCCGATGGCGATGTGACCCCTGCCCATCCCAGCGTAGACCGCATCACCGTGACCAGCGGCGGCTCACCCGACTTCCAGGTAGCTATTACGGCACTGAACGACTTGAGAACCGCCGTTCAAGACGTGCCTGAGGCCACCTTCAACGCTGCCTTCGACGCCGCCTGGGGTTTCCTGCCCGCCATTGTTACTGCAGGCGGTACCATCAGCTTGTTCGATTACGAGAAAGATCTTCCCGACGATGTTCTCACCCTGAAGCAAGTGAATACCGACACCAGCAACGGGCTATCGACCATGCGGGTTCATCTGGGCCTCTCGGCTGGGCTGGCAGACATCGTCAACCAGATTTCGCAGGTAGATGTCGCGCTGCCCGAATTCCTTCTCCTTAAGGTGAGCGATCTCCAGGGCAATGAGTATGCCATGAACAATGGCGTCATCACACTGACCAATGTTCCACGAAATGGCATCGACCTCGTCCTCACCATCCAGGGGCTGAAGGACTTCAAACAGGAGTCTGAGGTGCAGCCCTCCGACGAGAGCTACCTGATGGTGCGCCAGAACGTTGCCACCGGCAAGCAGGATCTGCTGCTCCACGGCACCGCCAAGGCTTCACTGACCATCAACCGCGATGCAGACCTGATAAAGGACAACGTGAGAACCACACTGAAGAACGACAACAGTAGCGCCTTCCAATTGGAAGCCAGCACCGTGCTGAGCGAAATCGTTATTAGCAGTGCACGCGGCCAGTTCGCTCCCGACATCGATCTGGGCGACATCGGTGGCGTGGCCATCACTGGACTGCCCGACTTCCTAAACGGCGACAACGTGCGACTGGTGGTTGCTAATCCGCAGCTTTACATCGACCTGACCAGCGACCTTGATCTCGACGGCGTCATCAACAGCGTAAGGCTGACGGCCAAGGGCGACCGACTGACCACTGCGGGACAGCAGCGCGTGGTTAACATCCCCGACGGGCTGATTAAGGCCAATCGCAGCACGAAGAGCAGCTACGTCATCTTCGATGCTGGCAACGAAGGCGGCTTGACACCTCCCCAAGGCCGCAGCAAGGACGAATTCACGCCTATAGCCCTCAATGGTAAGGTGGCTGTGACAGACCGCAGCGGAAACACACTGCAGATAGGTCAGTTGGCCAGCCTCGTCTACGAGATTCCTGACTCCATCAAGTTCAGTGCCCGTGGCACTACCACCGACGACGAGGGCTCCATCATCCTGGGACAAGAATACAACGTGCAGCCCGCCTATACGTTCAAGGCCCCGCTGTCGCTGAGCAAAGGCTCATACGTCATCTACAACGACAGCATCGACAACTGGCGTGAAGACCTTGAAGACCTCACGCTGAAGGGAGAAGCCACCGTCGTGATAACCACCGACGTGGTGAACACCGTGCCCCTGGCCCTGACACTTGAAATCACTCCCAAGTTCCTGCCCGGCACTCCCCAGGCCCTGCGCAACAAGGTCACCGTCACCGTGAACAAGACCATCGCTCCAAAGGCTACCACGCCCGGTGTCGTCATCACCCTGAACGTGAAGGACAAGGACACCTTCGAGCACCTCGACGGCATCTACTTCGAGGCATTGGCTGAATCGGTCACCGAGGGACAGATAGAGACACTGCGCAAGGAAGGACAGACGCTGAAGTTCGACAAGATAGGAGCTTCCGTCACCGGCACCTTCGTCGTAGAAGACTAAGCCTGCCACACCAACCATCGCATTAGAACCATGCGTGTCAAGACCAACGATTACTTACAAACACAAAGCATAGTAAACTTATGAAAGCACTCATCAAGCGATATACATTGGCGCTGGCAATAGCAGGACTAGCTGCCGGAACAGCCACAGCGCAAACCACTAACACGGGCTACTACACCCAGGGCTACGAGTTCCGCCACACACTGAATCCCGCATTCGGCAACGAGACATTCTACGTGTCCATACCCGCACTGGGCAACATTGGCGTCAAGATGCAGGGTAACTTCGGAGTGGAGGACGTACTCTTCAAGAATCCCAACCAAGGCGGTAAACCCACCGTCACCTTCATGCACCCGGACATCTCCTATGAAGAGGCCATGAAGGGCATCAACGATAAGAACAAGTTCCGCTTCGACTTTGACATGTCGCTGATCTCAGTCGGCTTCAAGGGCCTCGGAGGCTACAACACCGTTGAGCTGAATGCCCGCGCCAACGCAGGGCTCTATCTGCCGGGCGACCTCTTTCGCATGGCAAAGGGACTGACGAACAAGACCTATAGCTTCGACTTCGGAGCCCAAGCCATGGCCTACGCCGAGCTGGCACTGGGCCATTCGCACCAAATTACCAAAGACCTGCGCGTGGGCGGCAAACTGAAATTCCTCTTAGGAATAGGAATGGCACAGTTCGAGGTGGAAGGTATGCAGGCCGACTTCCGTGCCGATCAGAACACATGGGTGATGCGCAGCGGCACGGTGAAGGCCGAGACCTACATGAAGGGCCTCACCTTCAAGAACAATGCCCCGGGCGAGACCTTCAAGGACGGCTCCCCCGACGTGCATGTTGACTTCGGCGAGACCGATGTCGATGGCGGCGGCAACAGCGGCTTCGGCATGGCTGTCGACATGGGTGCAGAGTATAACCTGGGCGACGTGGTAAAAGGATTGAAGGTCAATGCCGCCATCCGCGACCTGGGCTTTATCAGCTGGAGCAATAAGTCCGTCCTGCAGCAGCAAAGCCAGGTCTTCACCTTCGACGGATTCAAGGATATCCGCGTGAAGGACGAGAACCCACAGGGCACGAAGATTGAAGACAAGGCCGACCAGTACGAAGACCAGCTGTCGCGCTTCGTCAACCTGCAGGTGGGCGAGACGGGCGGCAGCCAGGCCAAATGGCTGGCAGCCACGATGAACATAGGCGCCGAGTACCAGATGCCGTTCTACGACAAGCTCACTGCCGGCCTGCTGTTGCAGCACCGTTTCGATGGCGAGTACTCGTGGACAGAGGCACGCCTCAGTGCCAACGTGGCACCGCTGAAGGTGCTTAGCTTCAGTGCCAGCGGCGCCATCAACTCCTTCGGTGGCAACTTCGGCCTGATGGCAAGCCTTCACCAAAGCGGCTTCGCATTCTTCATCGGCTCCGACCATTTTATCGGGAAGACCACCAAACAGGGTGTGCCCCTCAATTCCAAGAGCAGCGTGACCATGGGTATGAACATCTCGTTCTGACCCAGCTGCCTCCCCCGCACAGGCCCGGCCGCCATGATGGGCTCGTGAACCATCGGCCACTGGCCTCATCCTGCGTTCTGTCGCTGTCCATTCTCTGGCGATGAAGCGCAAGTGCTAAACCGTAGCACGGCCTGCTGCAGCCGTAACAGGCCGTGCTACGCTCTGCAGCAGACCGTGCTACGGATTTTGAACCACTTTGGTCGTTCAGGTGATTAGTCGTTTGGTCGTTCAGGATAGTAACTCCCCCAAACGACCAAGCGACCAATCTCCCAGACGACTCCCCCCCCAAAATGACGTTGGCCCCGTAATGTTAAATAAACATAACAGGCGGCCACAATATTTCCTTATAGCCTTCCAAACTACAAAGAAATCACTACCTTTGCATCCGCAAACATGCAGGCCCTGATAGTTAAATGGATATAACAAGGCTCTCCTAAAGCTTAGTTCCGAGTTCGATTCTCGGTCGGGGTACAAAGAGATTTTTGCAAGTTGTCTTATACCAGCGGGTTATATCAACAATCCCTTTACTATGACGTTAATACGTCGTTAATTTGGCGCGGCAAAACGCCTGCTTCCACTTATTTGTTAATGAGTGTAAAATAGGATTTGGTACATTCCACGTTTGTATGTACCTTTGCCGTTGGTTACAAATCGCAGTAATCTGCGTCGCGGGGGAGGCGGTTATCTCCTTACCTTATTAATGAAGGTCAAACTCTTCATTTAACACTTTGATGACAGGTTCGCATGAAAAGGATGATAGCATCATGTTCAAAACATCGGTTTGCAGCGACCGCTGCAAATCATTCCCCCGCCCGCTGCAATTGTTTTCTGCGTCCGCTGCGAATATTCGCGGCGAGCGGTGTGAATTCACCAACAGCCTCCTTGTTCCCAAGGATGTGGCTTCCCGTATTCATCAGGTGGGGCATATCCCCCTGAACATGGCGCTGACTGCAAGAACTATGAGCACTAAAAAACACTCCTTAATAGAAATAGGACTTGCAGGAAGTAGACATGCAGTTTTTTTATAAAACCAAGTCATATTGCATTTAGTAATTACTTTTTTACTAAAAGTTTTGTTACTTTGTTTTTTTTTTTGTATCTTTGTGCCGAATTTCTAAAAAACGATAGGCATGGAAGAGAATCCTTTTGTATTCGGTAAGGCTGTTGAAGGTAGTTATTTCACGAATAGAACCAAGGACGCAGAGCACCTGGAGGTCAATCTGACCCATGGCATCAATACCATCCTCATTTCTCCGCGTCGATGGGGAAAGACGTCGCTGGTGAAGAAAGTCATGGCCAATGTCATTAGGCCAGATATCAAAATCATCTATATTGATGTGTTTTCCTGCAAGTCTGA
>JAILPA010000103.1 GCA_024690505.1 Prevotella sp. | reverse complement strand
AGCAATGCTGCTGCACCAGCCTGCTTCACTACTACTGCCCATGGATACAGAAACACGGTTTCCACATCGAACATGAGGAACAGGATGGCGAACAGGTAGTAGCCCACATGAATAGGAATCCACGAGGAGCCGCGTGTGGGTATACCACTCTCATACGGCTCTCCTTTCACCTTTGCATACGAGCGGGGACCGATGAGCTTAGCAATGATGTAAGCCGCCGCCACCAATGTAATTCCCGTCACGATGACGGTAACTAACAAAGTGAAATTCATAAATAATATAATGTTATAACAATATTGTTTGCGCTTAAGCGGCTGCAAAGTTACAAAAATATTTGCAAACGAACGACATATTTATAAAAAAAGAACAAAAAAGAGGATGAACCTATGTCGGTACATCCTCTTTTCCTTCTTTTCTCTAAAGATTATGCCTCGGCGGGAGCCTCTTCAGCGGCGGGAGCCTCTGCCTGTGCCTGTGCCTCAGCCTCTGCCACGGCGGCAGCCTTCTTCTCAGCCACTTTCTTGGCAATAGCCTCGTTCACCTGCTTCTCAGCCTCCAGAGCCTTCTTCTCGGCATCCTTCTTGGCCTTAGCCTCCTCGGCGGCAATCTTCTCTAAGCCTTTCTGCTTGTCGGCCTTCCATGCGTCGAATTTCTTCTGAGCCGTAGCTTCGTCGAAAGCGCCTTTCTTCACGCCTCCCTTGAGGTGCTTCATCAGGAGCACGCCCTCGCGGCTAAGAATATTACGAACGGTGTCGGTGGGCTGAGCGCCTACCTCGAGCCAATACAAAGCACGGTCGAAATTCAAGTCTACCGTGGCGGGATTGGTGTTGGGATTGTACGTACCAATCTTCTCAGTGAAACGACCATCACGTGGTGCACGGGCGTCGGCTACGACGATGCGGTAGAAAGCATAGTCCTTACGGCCACCGCGCTGCAATCTGATTTTTGTTGCCATGTTTTAATGTAAAAGTTAATGTTAAATTTGAATTTCATGCTCTCATCTCGTGAAAGCGGGTGCAAAGGTACAAAAAAAAGTGAAAAAGGGAAAGGGAAAAGAAAAAAAATTGCTTCCGAACCTGCATTTTTTACTTTTTTTGTGTAATTTTGTGCCCTGTGAAGCAAGAACTTTCGATATTAATACCTATCTATAATAATGACTGCACAGAGCAGGTCAAGATTTTGAGCAGTCAGGCGGAGGCTATCAGCGGGCTCCGCTATGAGATCATCCTGGCCGACGACGGGTCGGATAACCCACAATTCATCACCCAAAATTCACAATTATCCACTCTCCCCCATGTGCGTTTTATCCCCAGGGAGCAGAACGTGGGGCGTGCAGCTATCCGCAATTTCCTTTGTAGTGAAGCACGATACGCGTGGCTGCTCTTCATGGACGGTGACATGGGCATCCCTTCGGAAAGCTTCGTGAGGCAATGGCTGGAAGCCGACGTAGAGCAGGTGGGCTATGGAGGTTATATAATAGGAGAAAGCGCAAAGGGCAATCTGAGATACAGGTACGAAAGTCAATGCGAAGCCATGCACACCGCTGAGGAACGCAGGAAGCGCCCATTCTTGCACTTTCACACCTGCAATTTCTTGATTCGCAAGGACTTGATGGAAGCGCACCCCTTCGACGAGCGATTCCGCAAGTATGGCTACGAAGATGTGTTCTTCGGCAAGCAACTGCGCAAGGCGGGTGTCGTGATTTCACATCCCGACAATCCTGCGGGTTTCTTCAAATATGAGGACAATGCCCACTTCGTCAGCAAGACAGAGGAAGGGCTTCGCACGCTGTACGAATTCAGGGGCGACCTGCGGGGCTACTCTCAGATGCTCACTTTTGTAGAGAGCATCCACCTCGGCATCGTCCGCTGGGCCATACGCATGTGGCACCGTCTCTTCGGGAAATTGGAGCGCAGTAACCTTTATGGCCCCCACCCTAACCTCACCGTGTTCAAGCTCTACAAACTAGGATATTTTCTAACCCTTAAAAACCAACAGCAATGATTAAGAGATTCGCATTCAAAATGTTCCTCAAGCCCGGCTTCGAGGAAGAGTATCAGAAACGCCACGCCGCCATCTGGCCCGAGCTCGTGAAGATGATCAAGGAGCAGGGTGTGCAGAACTACAGCATCTATTGGGACAAGGACACCAACATCCTCTTTGCCTATCAGGAGTGTACAAAGGAGGGCAACTCGCAGGACACAGAGAACGTTGACCCCATCACCCAGCGCTGGTGGGACATGATGGCCGACATCATGGAGGTGAACCCCGACAACTCGCCCGTCACCATCCCCCTGCCCGAGGTGTTCCATCTTGACTGACCTCCCCCTCTCAGGTAATGAGGAATGAGAAATGATGTTTTTATTTCTCATTCCCCATTTCTCATTCCCCATATCTCATTCCTCATTAACAAAAAACGCTACCTGGCGAAAATAATTGCCATAAAATTTGCGGGGTATGAAAAAAATGCCTACCTTTGCAGCCGCTAAACGCAAAAGCCGACATGGCTCAGTTGGTAGAGCAACGCATTCGTAATGCGTAGGTCCCCGGTTCGAGTCCGGGTGTCGGCTCAGTCAGCCGGATGTCACATCTGGCAACAGTGAAAGGGGAGCCGCACACGCATCCCCTTCTTTACTTAAAGCTGCGGAATTAGCTCAGTTGGTAGAGCATTGGCTTCCCAAGCCGAGGGTCGCGGGTTCGAGTCCCGTATTCCGCTCAAGTTATTATCACACAACATGATGAAACGTTTATTTCTCCTGCTGTTACTCATGCCATTTGCCATTTGCACAAAGGCACAGCAGACTCCCAACGAAGCCCGTCAGATTTTCGAGAAAGCCTATAACCAAGTGTTTGGCCCCCAAGGCTGCACGCTGAAGTACGACGTGAACCTTATCGGTCTCTTCAAGACCAGCGGCACCATCTGGTACAAGGAGAAGAAGAGCAAGTTCACCGACGCCCGCGTCGACTCCTGGAACGACGGTGTCACCGTCTACACCGTTTATCGTAAGAAGAAGGTCATCGAGATTCACGATGCCACGTCCGACAAGCGCGACAAGTATGCAGCGAAGTTCAAGTTCACGCTCGACGACTTCAACTACTCCATGGAGCGCAATCAGGGTGCCATCCTCATCAAGCTGAAGCAGCGCCGCGGCGCACGCGGCACCGTGAAGCAGGCCCAGGTGCTGCTCAATGCCGACACCTATGCCCCCATCTCAGCCCGCATCAAGGTGATGCTCTTCTGGGCCAACATCAAGATCAGCAACTTCAAGTCGGGTGGCATCAGCGACGACCTCTTTGTCTTCCCCCGTTCCAATTACGGCAGCGACTATCGATTTGAGGACAAGCGATAGACCACCGGGGTTTCCACTTCCTTGCGCCACGTCTTCAGCCACTCGAACCACTCCTTGGCCGTCTTAAAGCCAAAGGTCTCGTTGGCCGAGCAGCAGGCCACCTTGTAGCTGAGCGTCTGTCCGCGTGTGCCCACCACAAAGGCATAGTTGTCCTTGTTAGCAGGCTCCTCGCTCAGCACGTATCTCTCAGGAATCATCACCGCCAGTCCCACCGTCTCGGGCTTCCATTTCACCGTGTCGGTCGAGGGGTAGTCGGTGCCCCAGCAGCCACGCAGGCCATGCTTGTCAGTAAACTCCTCCGAGCCCTTCACGTTGATCACGCCCGTTGAGAAGCGGTATCCCTCCACGTTGCGGTTGAAGATGACGTCAACGTCAGTGTCGCGGTGACCGGCATATTGCGTGTAGCGCAGGGTCATGTTCACGGCAGGACGCGAGGCATCGGCCAGCCATCCCTGGTCAACAATCTCAACGATGGTGCGCAGCGGCCCGTAGCTCACCACGCGCTGCGTGCGGTTCTTCACCGGGTCAACCATTGTGGGCTTGCCGTCCCATCCGCGGAAGGCTCCCAGTCCGAACGTCTGACCCACCCACAGCACATCGTCGCCATAGCCCTGCGCCTTCTGCTCGTCCGAAGTGTAGAACTGCGTCTCCTTCAGTTCCAGCCGTTTCTGGAACTTTCCGTAGACATCGAGTGTCTGGCGGTTGTCGAAGTAGATGCGGATGCCGTTCAGCTCGCTCTCGAAGTCCACGCCATGATGGTGCAGCAGGTTATACGAGTTGGCACAGTCGCCCCTCACGGTGATGCTGCTCACGAAGTTGTTGTGGCGGTTCTTCTCCTTCACCTTGTCGTTGCGCATCAGCATTTCAGCATATACGCGGGCGGGATAGCTGCGCGGCTCCCCCTCGGCAAAGAGCGTCACCACATACGTCTTGCTCTCCTTCCCCTTCAGGTCGGCCAGGAAGCAGAGCTCGTCGAACTGCTCGTCAAGGTTCAGGTCGTCAAGCTGACAGGGCACCTCCGTGCCATCGGTCGTCACCAGTGCCGACTGCACACGGCCGTAGGCCTCGAGCGCCACCACCACCGGCTGGTCGGTGCGCTGCGTCTTCAGGGGGTTACTCACCGTGACCGTCAAGGTCTGCTGTGCATTTACTGCGAGGGCCATGCCCATCGAAAGGAAGAGAATCCACTGTTTCATCATAATCTAAAAGAGTTAGTTTCTATGCAATATGTTTGAGCCCACTTTAAAAAGTCACCAACCACCGCTAATGATACCGCGAGACTCCCCTCCCATCGTAGGGGAGGGGCCGGGGTGGGGTGAGTATTTTCTACTTCTTTGCTGCTGGTAGGATAATACAGACCCCACCCCTGCCACTCCCCTTGAAGGGAGGGGAGTCATGCGAGTTGCCCCTCCCCTTGAAGGGAGGGGAACGCTGAGCATTGTTTATCTGCGATTATCTTCATTGTCAGACTTTTTCAAGTGGGCTCAATTTTGTTATCGTATCGTATGTTTTGGGGTAATGTCTTGCAAACGTTAGTCGCGGGGTGTCTAAGTCATAACTGATGATGTTTGAAACGTCTCGCTTGCAAAGTTACGATCTTTCTATGAATTATGGGCAGATAAAATCATTTATTTTGAGTTTTCACCTCATAGATTGCACAAATCGCCGCATTTTGCCCCCAAAAAGACGAAGTGCATCCAATCATGGGGACAGGTACCACTATCCGTAGGTCTTCGGGGCCCACTACAATAGGTGCATTTGCACTGCCGGTGACAGCTTTGAGATTGTGGCGCAGATTCTCTACAGCCATTCCTACCCCCTTCCAGTCGAGAGGGTCGTATGTGATGGTGTCCGATGTTCTTGTTAGCTC
>JAILPA010000102.1 GCA_024690505.1 Prevotella sp. | reverse complement strand
GGCGTGCGCGAGAGCTACTCCATCGGTATGGAAGTCGGCGTGATGCCCGAAGCCACGGTGGGCAAGACGACTTTCGGCTTTACCATGATGGAACAGGTGCTCAACATGAGCAACGATGAAGACGACATCGAGAAGTACACTGTGCGCCTCGCCGAGAATGAAGGTGATGTGGACGCCGTGCAAGAGGCCTTGGAGGAACAACTCAGCGGCGCCAAGAAGCCTGTCGGCTGGCATTGTTCGCTGAGAGACGTCGCCTCAGGAAAACTGTATAATGACGAAGAGTGGGAACAAAACCTCGCACTGGGCAAGGAGTCCTATATGATGCTGGTCGTCAGGACTACCTTTGAGACCTGGAGGGTCATGGGACTCAGCAAAACCGATCAGCACGTCTACACTATCGTCCAGTATTACCTCTACAAGAACTATGCCGAAGGCGGTGACGTCGACATCACCACCCGCGCCGACGACGAGGACGAGTGGGCAAAAGACAGTACCGACACCGAAGGCGGCGGCGACAATGACAACAATGGTGAAAACGAAGGAACACTATTGCCGCCTTGGGTGATTCCCGTGGCCGTCACCACCACGGCCGTAGTCATTTACAAGGTGCTGAAAAAACGTCGTGAAGAAGACGAGGAAGAGGAAGGTGAAGGCGACACCGACACGAACAAGGACAGCCGCGAGGACAAAACCGACCCCGTCAATCCGGAAGACGACAGCCAGAGAGACGAGGAAGAAGTGGTTCCCGTCAAGCCTGAAGATAGCGAGGATGAGAAAGACAAGGAGCCCAGCACCTTCAAGATGATTCTCTACAAGGAATTCGGCAGTACCCTGATGTTGGGCGATGTGCCTAAAATTGTGGGCGCACGCATCGAGGAGATTACAGCCAAGGGCGAAAAGATACAGCGACCTGACCTGACGGCACAAATCCAGATAGGACAAGGCAGCAACATCACCATCGTGGAAACCTTCCTGACTACCAAGTATCAGGCAGCACGCATCAGGGTAGACCAACTGCCGGAGGAAGAGCCTTACAAGGGCGACATCTGGTTTATCTTCCGCGCACCAGGTGGAGCGCTGAGAAACCGCCTCGTCTTCAACATTGAGGACGGACGCATTGAATTCTTCCAGCCTAACCTGATTCTGCCGACCGGCTACGACGAAGTGGGTGAACTGCCCTTCAAGATATGGGGCGGCGGCGAGAATCCGGATGTGAAAGTCACCGTCAACACCAAGGAATATACCGTCAAACGCAGAAAAGGTGACGAAAATAATGAGAAGGAGAAAGGGCTGTGGTATGCCATCATCACTGAAAACCACGACAAGGTGCCACCCAAGGAAAAGCGTAAAGCTGGCGACTACGCCATGTCACAACTGAAAGTGGAAGTGACAGACAAGAACAAGCACGTCATTGAAGGTACGCTTCCCATTATGCGATACAACATGGGACTGGTGTTCCAGTGCGACAACTTCGTGGGCTGCTACGCAGAACCTTACGACGCCGACAAACACCCGTTTAAGTTGACGTATAAGGGGCAAGACGTATGTCCGCACATGAACGAGGCCACCTATTTCATCATGACATGGGACAAGAAAGACCACCAGTTGCGCAGAGTCGTCCCAGCCGACAAAGATTCTATCTTCTACGCAAAGCCATTGCCGGAGGCGGATGACGTGAAAGACAATGCCACCGACTATCTCAGCAAGGGCACACGAGGAAAGACCGACCAGCAAATCATTGACGATATCCGCCCGCAGTTCTACATCAAGGAAATTCTCGAAGATGGTAGCTCCATCTGCAGCGTTTATGGTTTTGGCATGCTGGATGCCCCAGCCCGCCGCAAGGTTCGTCTGCATATAGAGTGTAAATACGAGGAAGAGAAGTACGAGGCTGAACAAGATGTATGGCTCACCAGCCAACCGATTCGCCGGTTCCAGACCGAGGCAGAGGAACGGGAGGCTTTAAAACTGGACGACAAGATAACCGACAACCTCAATCATATTTGTGAGTTCATTTTAGGCCACGACCTGCTCGAGCGCATCGGCCCCGTCTATAGACTGGCTCAGATACAGCTGGACGGCTACGACCGACGCTTTGGCTACGACCCGGAAATGGTAGAACTGCTTCGCACCACCTTCCTGCGATACGTGCGTGGCGAAACGCTGGGAGCCAATGCCAACCCCGAAGGCGTGCAATATCTGGGTGTGGCTGCAGAAATCCTCTTGGCGCTGGCAAAGACCAATCGTCAGGTAGAGTCGTGGATGGCCGACCATGGAGGCGTCTGGACGCGTATCGGCATCGGCATAGCAACGTTAGGATGGTCTGAACATTGCGTCCTCTATTTGCGTGTGGCAGACAAGATGGTAGAGGAAATCAACAATCCCAAGAAACCTACTGGGCCACTTGCTAAATTTAGGGTGGGAATCTTCGCACCAGGAGAATTCCTTTCCACGTTCGCTACCGGCTTCCTTGAAGTCGGACAATATGCACTCACCGAAAACCTCTGGCAGAAGACTGGCGAGCTGGGCGGCGAATTCCTAGCGACCTACCGACCTGACTTGGCACAAGGCCTCGCTAATCTCTCGGAAATGACGATTGGTCAGGTGCAGAAGAAGCTCGGTATCTTCGGCAAGGACGTCAGAGTCATAGCCAAAGACCTCAAGAACTTCGCTACCGACAAGTTCGGCAAACAGATGAAAGCACAGTTGGATGCCGTCAAGAAAATCAACGCCAACGCTGACAAAGATGCTATTAAAGCCATCAAAGAATTCCGTAAGACCTCTCAATGGACAGAAGAGGAGATACTGGAGGACGCCATCTTCCGTGCTGCCGCCAAAGATGCCCTCAGAGATATCAAAGAGATGGAGCGTGCCTGCATAGACCTCGTTCGCTATCGCACGCCAGAGGCCAAGGCTGCCTTCAAGGAATGGTGCTACAAGATACAATCGAACAAGACAGCGCAAAAGTATTTGTCGATGTATAAGAGCGACTGGGCCAACAATGTGCGGTCGGAATATTACCGACTGTTGCAGGAGGACTACCGCATCATTGACAAGGAGGCCTTGAGCGCAGCCTGCAAGCGACTGCGCGAACAAGGCATCAATGTCAACGAGGACGACCTCTTCGTCTTCTGTGCCACCAACTCCGACTCTGAAGCACTCTACTGGGGTGATGCCCTCACGCGCGACCGCGACCTGTCCATGATGTACAACCCCAAGCCCACAAAGGCGAATCCTCATCCGCTCCCACAGGAGGTTCCTCAAAACATTGCCGAGGAATGCTACGGAGCGGCTTATCAGAAGCGCACGGGAATGACCATGAAGGAGGGCGACCAGGCTGTGGTACAGAAAGGCTCCAAGGAGATGATCGGTTGCGGCAAAAAGGACTTGGACGCAGCATTCAAGAAGGAACACTTCAATGAGAAGTTCATCGACCTGGACGGCGTGGCTACTGCTTTCGAACACAAGCCTGCAGAATGGATTATTGATGAGGGAGCCCGACTCCGTTCATTAGGCGATGAGGCTGGAGCCCTGGCCAAAGAAGAGGAAGGAGTGCGACAGGCCCTCAAGCTCTACTTCAACAGTCTGGAGAAGCGTGCCACCTATCGCGGCACCGTTTCCAGAATCACACCTAAGGAGGCAGAGCTGTTCCACGTGATGAAGTGGCTGGAGGTGAAGCAACAAGGCACCTATAGTATTAGTATTACCGACTTCAAGAAGATCTTAAAGACAAGATACAACATGGAAATCACCGACATTCCGAAGTTGATGAAAGATCTGGTCTACAGGCTTGAAGCTTGATGGTCATTAAAACAGAACATAAATAATTAAAACTGATAACTATATGGGATTCGAGGAGGAGCACCAATATATCAGCGAGTTGGTAGACCTGCGACTGAAAATTCAGAAACAAATAGAAAAGCCTGGAGCCGACGTTGAGGGCTATCAAGAGCTGGACGACAAAATCCAGAATGCCATCGACAAGGTAGGCTATAGCATTGCTTACTATCAGGAGTCGCTCCATTTCTGGTACAAAGGGGGAGAAAAAGGTACGATGCGGCTGCCTGGCGTCGTTGTGGCACGCTATGATACTGACGGCAAACTGATGCTGATGACCATGCGGCCTGACACACTCCAAAGATATGCGGCTCTGCAGATGCTGAAAGATCAAGGAATATTTGATTACGCAGAGAGTAATGACTAAACAGCTGCAATCATGAAGAAGTATTTCTCTATGCTGGCAACATGCCTGATAATGGGCTTGGTACTCATTGCCTGCCACTCCGGTATAACAAATACCGTTCATCACGTTCCTCATCCTCAGCCAGAAGAGGAAGCCTTATCGTGGCTCGCTGACGTTCTGATGAGCGAAGGAGGAAGCTCCCTCACAGCCGAACAACTGGCACATCTGAAGGGGACAGACAAAATTCCTGGCGTGATGGAGCCTCAGAATGACGAGGACAGCATACGAAACATCAACCTGCCCGTCAACAGTGAAGACGTGCTGCCTCGTATGGGAAAATATGAAAACGAAGAGACTGGCGCCACCATCGTGTTCAAACCCTATACCAACAAGAAAGACACCATCAATCCCGTCTGCCAAGCCGACCTTCGCATAGCATGGCACAGCTGGGACGAACAATGCTACCTGCCTGAAGACACTTGTGAGACAAGGTGCATCCAGAACCGTGGTCGTGGTATCCTAGCTATATACCACATCGTACATGATTTCGGTCCCAGAAATGGTAGCCACGATTGTTATGAAGATCATCCCGATGGCTATCCGGAATACTGGGGCGCCCTGCTTTATGTCTATCCGGACGCCGACAGCCTCATATTCACCTGTGGCTACGAAGAGTCAAAGCGTGTTTACCGCTTTGTGAAGTGACAAGCTTCAGTGCTTTCTGTCTCAATACTTTTTGATGACGGCTGAAGTACCAGAGAGTATCTTGCCTTCTTTCTGAGGATTGAGGTCGCGAACACGCAACTCCCTCATCTTTAAGCACTTGTCAAAAGATTCGTCGTTGAAACTAGGATTCTTGCCGCTAAGCGTTACCGTCGTCAGATTATTGCAGCTTAAGAATGCGTGCTTATTTACCCTCACGTTGTCGCCGGGAATGATCACATCGGTCAGGCCCGTGGAGGCAAATGCAGAATTGTTGATATAGCGTATGTTCTTGGAGATGACAACCTGCGTCATATTCTTCTGACCATTAAAGGCATTATTGCCGATCCCCACCACCGTATAGGTTTTGTTCTTGTGTGTGACGGTGTTAGGAATCTCCACGCGGCCACTGACTACGCTACGCACCTCGCCCGTCACCTCAACGGTTTTTCCGGAGAGAATCTTGTAATGCAGTTGCCCATACTTGAAAACGAGTCCATTGTCGCCCTGATTAGGTTGGCCAACGGTTTTGACATCCGTTATAGTTCTGTCTACATCGAAGGGGTTCTGTGCAGCAACGTTTATCACTCCAGCCAACAGTAGGCAGAGCATAGCTGCCAGTTTACTTGTTTGTTTCATTGTCTTGTTTTTTTTAAAAGTTATGATGTTTCATTAATCTGTCCTCGTATCGCCTGGTGGTATGACGGAAGGTATGGTTGGCTCTTTCTGGAGCGGCATGTTCTTTGCCTTCCGTTCATACTCTTCATGTTGAAGCTGATAATTCTTTTTTATACTTTCTTCCGTTGCACGGAAAAATTCGAATGTACCTCCTTGGTTGGTCATGAACAGGTGGTCATTATCATCTATTAGGAAGGTTGCACTGCCCAGCCCTTTCTCGGGGTTGTTTTTGGCAAAATCAATCGTCAACACGCCAGTTTCTTTGTCGTAGTCGAATTCTTTGATTACTATCCATCGGCTTTCTACTGTATAATTTTCAGCCGGACCTTCAAATTCGCCGATGACATTGTCATCTTCTAAATAAGCAAGGGCGAGGATATATTTGGATGGCCTAAATTTGCCCATCATATCTATTGGAATCCAAAAACCTGAAAACCGAGTCAAGTCATTCTTTGACTTGAAAGCTGAATTTACATTTTGCCTTATCGCTTCCACCATGTCAATTGTACTGTTGTTGCTGTCACTGCCACCAACAATGCCGGAATACTTCACCAGCACAGTGGTGCCCAAAAAGGCCAGCGTGACAAACACCATTTTGTTGAGAAAGGATGATTTATTCATATACAATCTTTCTGAAGTTACGAACTACTATTCTAAAAACTGCCGATTTGTTCTCGTGACACACATATCCGCTGCAATACTATATTTTTTATGATATTGCACAATTACCGAAAAATATCATTCGGCGGTAGGCAAGCCAATAGTTGAGGGCGGCGACGAGGTAGAAAAAGACTAAGGCGACATAACCGGTGACGGTGCCTGATTGGTCAATCTTGTTGAGGACATCATCAACGGGCAGCGACATTTTTCCCTCGACCTTATAATCGGGAGCTAGATCGAACGAGACATTACCAATGGTGACCTTCTGGGCATACAGCACGGTGCTGCTCATCAAGAGAAAGCCGAATAGAATTAGTAGTACTCTTTTCATTATTCT
>JAILPA010000049.1 GCA_024690505.1 Prevotella sp. | reverse complement strand
GAGAGATGCCTCGATCATCGACTTGATTGCTTTTTCCCTAATAGTAGGATTTGTAAACGGGCCGATGGTCTGTGGAAGAAGAATGTATGGCTTTGATAACAGACGAGCAACCCGATGAATGCGGTCAATCTTGCCAAAACGGTAGGCACCATAGATATCTGCAAAACTATCGCCTTGGCCAATATCCATGATGCAGTCAGCTTGTTTGAAGATTTTGTATAGTCTGAGATTTTTGCTAATGTGCTTTAACGTATCTATCCATGAGTTTTGCATGGGGTAGCCGATACTCTCGTACTGAATAGTCTTGTTACAGATGCTGATAGAATGCTTTCCTTCTTTCTCTTTGCTATCAGTCAGATAAAGCCGATAGTCTATATCTTTTTGAGAAAAAATATCGTCAATAAGATGAAGAACTGAAAAGCAAAGAGCCACACATCCTTTATTTCCACTCTTTATCGTGGCATTAGCTAATATGATTGTCTTTGTTTTAACACTCATTGCTTGGGGCGTTAATTTTAATAACCTTTGCCGGAACACCTCCGACAATAGCATTTTCCGGCACGTCGTGTATCACCAATGCATGTGCACCGATAACAGCATTATTACCCACATGCACACCACCAAAGATTGATGCGCCACAGAGAATATGTACATTGTCACCGATTACGGGACGCTTTCCGAATTTTCCAAAACCAATATTAACCAACTGGAGAATCCTACAATTCTCACCGATTCTTTCGGCAATGACAGTAGTATTCCAGCCGTGTTGTATGAGAAGTCCGCCTCCAATTTCCTTTGAAAAGAGACGCAGGCTGTCGAGTGGCGGGCAAAGCCATTTCAGAAAATGATGCACGAAGCCCATTCTATTATAGCACAGGTTCCTAAACCCCTTGTATTCAGTCATCATAAAAACAAACGTCATATATCTGTTTTTATAAGGACATTGCTTCTTCCATTTAGCCCAGCGTTTCAAATCCATATCGAAGCGCTCGTTTTTTCTGACAAAGGCATAGAGCAACCAATAATACAACGCATGGAAAGCGTGCAAAACTTTGTGTAAAAAACTGTCTCTCATCATGTTATATTTTATTCGTTACCTTCTGTGTCATGTTCATAGTCTCTCATCACGTTCTCACGCAGCACCCGCACAGGGGAACCACCCATGATGCAGTAAGACTTCATCTGGCTGCCATGGGTGACGGTGGTTCCCATAGCAAAGATGCATTGGGGAGGGGTGTTGACGCTATGCATTACGCGGCATTGCGAGCCAAACCAGTTGTGGTTGCCTATGGTTACAGGTCCACCGCCAGGCAGACGCTCACCCGTATTCATGTCGCAGAGTGTGTGAAAGTTGGTGTCCATCAGTAGACACTCCCAACCGAAGCGTGAATATGGCGCAAAAGTCATGCCACGGTAAGATGCTATTTTCAGTCCTGCACGGGCAGCAAAGTTGTGGCCGAAATCTACGTTAGTCTTTGGCCCGAACGAGAGGTAGGAGTCATTGCCAATAAGACATCGTCCTCTGAAAATAATCGTTCCACCCTTACATTCCCAAGTGACACCGTTATTAGGATATAATGACACCATCCGGAACCCCAACCTAATCATACCGTGGCGTATATGTCCGTCTTCTGGCTCTATTCGTACCTTACCATTACATGCCAGCAGGTGTGGCTTGTAGAGTACAATTGGTAGATGAACAGCCTGTCGGAAAGGCAGATAGTGGAAATTGAAATACACTGTTGAAATAATGTATCTCAGTTCTTTCAGGAATCGGATGATCTTTTTTTTCTTAAAAGTCATTTTTAATCAGTAAGCTTTTTCGTCCCTTACAAAGATGGTCTTAGCAGTCATCCAGATGATGCGCAGGTCAAGCCATAGGCTCCAGTGCTGGATATACCAGATGTCGCGTTCTACACGACCTTCCATCTGCCACAACTCACGGGTCTCACCACGAAAACCTGTTACCTGAGCCCAGCCGGTAATGCCGGGCTTGACAATGTGGCGTACCATATACTTGTCTACAAGTTGTTCGTACTGCTCTGTGTGGGCTAGCATGTGTGGGCGGGGGCCAACTATGCTCATGTTGCCAATCAGTACGTTCCAGAACTGAGGTAGCTCATCGATATTGGTCTTACGCATAAAGTCGCCGAAAGGGAATTTACGCGGATCGTCTTTCGTGGCCTGAAGGCGGTCTGCCTCTGCGTTCACATGCATGGAACGGAATTTATAGCAATAAAAATTGTTGCCGTTTAGTCCTGTGCGCAGCTGTCGGAAGAAAATAGGCCCTGAGCTCTGCAACTTGATGCAGATGACTATGAAGGGTAGCAATAATGCCGTAGGCAACAGGAAGATGATTGAAAGGAAAATGTCTGCCAATCGCTTTATAAGTCTGTTCAAAGGCTCTTCCAAAGGACTGATGTAGGTGGTGAGCACCTCAATGTCATCGATAAGGGTTGGCTGGAGGTCGAGACGCTCATTCGCAATCGGCACGTAGTAGAACTTTGACATCTGGTGGTCGCACAGGCGGGCAGTCTTTCTAATAAGTTCACGCTCTATTCGCGGCACACACAGGTAAACCTCGTCGCCAAGCTTAAGTCTCTCTGGTTGGGACAATAGTGCTTCGAAATCTTTGACACTTCCGTTCTGACTCAAGCCCTCGATGTCGCCGTAGATGCTTTGAACGTTATATCCAAATGTAGGATTACTGGTGAGTTTCTTGTATAAATGCAGCAGTTCTTCGTCCGATCCGACAAGAGTTACGTAACGTGTATTGTAGCCCGACTGCCTGAGCTTTTTTATCAACCATCGTTCGATGAAGCGCAACAGGATGATGGAGACAAGCAAAACAAGACCCATCGCAAACAGATGCCAGCCCAATCGGGACATAAAGTGAATGGCACGCAGCAGCAGATAGGAGAGCAAGGTATATGTAGCCACAAGCATCGTGCTGCGGCGCAATATCTCGTTGGCACCCACCATACGCTCATGAATGATAGTGGGGAATAAATACTCAGCAACAATGAATACGAATGTGCATGCCATCCAGAATGCCCGTTGCTTTTCTTCGTCCCAGCCTGCCGATAGGGGAATTGTGCCTATCAGGAAATATAGCAGTACCCACAGCACCACAAAGTCTACTGCAATGATAAGCTGCTGAATCAGCCTGTTTGTATAATTGTTATTCTTTTTGGGGTACATCGTATTTGTTCAATTTTATATGCTGTATTTGTTCAATCTGTATCAATTCGTTTTAAAAAGGCTGTTGGTATATAGGCTGTTGAAATGATTCCGATGCTCGACAAAGAAAGAACCACTCTTTGTTGTCCTGCCACACGGGCAACTCGGCCTTCGACGCCTTTGAAGAGACCGTCAATCACCCTTACTGTCTCGCCGCCCTTGAAATGGCACTGTGATTCATCTACGAATTTCAGATGCTCACTCCTATTGCATGTGGCAAGGATGAAGTTTTCCATCTCCCTGCAGGATATGGTCAGCGGAGGATTCTTCTGGTCTTTGTCCAACTCAAAATGTTTGAAATAGAAACTCAAGAAAGACAGATGGAGCATGTTGCTTACATACTCTTTTGCCCTTTCCTCCGTGGTATATGCAAACACCAGATTGGGGATGAGAGTTTGCAGATACCTCTTCCGCTTTCCGCCTATACACTTCTCAACAATCTTCTTGGCAACGTACGTATAGGTGCCGTCTTCCACAAGATAATCGGAGGCCTTATCTTCTCTTCCGTATGAGGCGCGAAAGACATACCATTTCTTATCTGGCGCAGGCACATAGCTTACCGACACCCCTGTTTTTGAGCTTATGGCTTCGGGGAAGGCATCAGGGGCAAACCTGACGCTGGGAGGATTTGACTCGCCTCTTCGAGTGGTCACATTAGACAATGTGTTCATATCGGACCTTATATTAAGGTCACTCGGCGGAAACTTATTTCTTAAATTCCTTTTTTCTTACACTCTCCATCAGTCATAGACTGACGTATTGTTTTCAGAATGCAAAGATACTATTTTTTTTAGTATAACAGATGGACTTAAGCTTTTTTTTTTGAAGAAACAACAGCAAAATATACCAATAAAAAAGAAAAAATAACACCGTAAGAGGACTCTTTCCAGAACAGGAACCAGTTGAATAGCAGCAGGGCTTAAACTGGGAAAAAAATTTGAAATCTGTTGTTGATATAATGATGGTCGGTTAGTTCACGCCCCGGATGAGATTGGATTAACGTTTCATCCGCAGTGGCCCCCAAATCGCAAAGCGGTACTTCTCGGGTCGCAAAGCGGTGCTTCTCGGGTCGCAAAGCGGTACTTCTCGGGTCGCAAAGCGGTACTTTGCGCCCCGAGAAGTACCGCTTTGCCATTGTCAAAGTTATCCTTTGCTTACCTCAACGAAGACAATGGGACCCGGAAATACGAAATCAACGAACAGTAACAGTATCCTCAACGTGAGTTCAACCTAATAAGTACTGTCTTGAGGATGAAAGGGCTTGGATGGATAATGAGGGCCGCACAAGACCGGAACAAATTATGAATTTTCCTTACATCGATATTCCCGCAAAAAGGGAAGGACAGCTTTGAGAACCGAAAAGTACCGCTTTTTCACCCTCAAAGCTGTCCTTTTTCACCCTCAAAGCGGTGCTTTTCCAAAATTGATGTTGTACGGCATTTTTCGAGAATTAGAATTTTTCTTACATTCTGCCAATCACAATCAAACTATTGCGATGTTTAGCGGACAGTTAATAATTAAAAAGAAGACTCATTGAGCAATACTGAGATCGAGCTCACGTCTTCTTAATCTCTTTTTCACATTTCCCCGATGAGTGCACAGGGTGTCGAGGGGAATTGTACAAATAATCTAAACGTTGTTTTATTTTATATATCTCTAAGTTTTTATTAGATAACAATGGCGTTGAATTGGCAGTTTTTCACTACATTTGCAGCGGACTTTTCGTTAAACGAAAGCAAACATGAATAACAACAATACAGACCCCACCCCCAGCCCTTCCCCTTGAAGGGAAGGGCTGGGGGTGGGACTGTAACTATAATGAAGTTAAAACAGGCAAACAATGATGGCAAGACGACTGACAACGCTGACGGCACTGCTACTGCTGCTGGGCTGCGCCAGGGGAGCGGCACAACGCAAGGTGATGGTGATGGACATGGAAACGATGATGCCCATTGCAGGGGCCAACGTGACGACCAACGGCAGGAACGTGACAACCGACTCGCTGGGATGGTGCAGCGTGGGCGACAGCTGCAGGACGCTGGTGGTGTCGCACGTGAGCTACGAGAGCAGCATCGTCAACATCAAGGCTGCGGGAAAGGACACGGTGTACCTGCTGTCAAGGTACATGATGCTGCCCGAGGTGACCGTACTGGGACAGGGCAAGGGCCGCGACTACAGCGACCTGCAGAAGAGTTTGCGACTGGACAAGGTAGAGGCACAGCTGGCGGCTGCCGACCCTAACGGGGGGCTGAAAATAAGCCTGGGCAGTCTGGCTAAGCTGCTGCCGAAGAAATGGAGGCCTGGCTACAAGAAGGAACAGCGCAAGAAACGCCTGAAAGAGATTCTGGAGAACTATTGAGCCCCTCCTACTTGCCATGCGGCAGAAGGGGAGGGGCTCATCATGGTGCTTATCGCCTTGGGGCCCTGTAGGGCTTCATGGCAGTGCCTGCGGGCGAGAAGTCGACAAGGGTGATATCGAATACGAGGGTGCTATAGGCTGGTATCGTGACCTCGCCTGTGCTGTTCGACGTCTGGTCGTTCTTCTTGTAGCCCAGCTCTTGGGGGATATAGATGCGCCAGTGGTCGCCTCGGTGCATGTTGAGCAGGGCTGTAATCCAACCGGTAAGCAGCGATTCGGTGCCATTGGCCACCATGACAAGCTTCACCGTGGAGTTGGTGGCATCGGCATAGGTGCCATAGGCGGTGCCGTCGAACACCTTGCCCTGGGGATTGCCGGCAGTGGGGAGCAGGCGTCCCTGATAGCTTACGCGCACGGAGTCGGTGAGCATGGGGCTCTCGGTACCGGTGCCCTGGTGAATCTTCTTCACGTAGATATAGTCGGTGGACTGGTGGGGAACGGCTGAGCTCAGCGAATAGCTGAGGAGGCGTTGCCAGGAGTAGTCGGTATTCGACAGGGAGTCGTCGAGCGTAGCAAAATAGGCCTCGTTGCGCACTTGCCAGTTGTCGAACTCTTCAACGTCGGTATCGTCTTCGCTGCAGGACATGAAGAACGAGGAATGAAGCACGAGGAAAGCTGCACCAGTCAGCATCCATACTCTCCGTGCACTTCTCTTCAGACCTCTCACCATAGCGGCAGCAAATTCTTCATTCTTCATTCTTCGCTCTTCATTTATTTACAGTTTCTTCAGCAGACTGGTGATGCTCACCTTGTCCTCGATGATGCCGTTGAGGTCTTCTATGCGCACACGCTCCTGCTCCATGGTGTCGCGGAAACGAAGGGTGACGCAGCCATCGTTGAGCGTGTCGTGGTCTACGGTGACGCAATAGGGGGTGCCAATGGCATCCTGACGACGATAGCGCTTGCCAATGGAGTCCTTCTCATCGTACTGGCAGGTGAAGTGGTACTTCAGGTCGTCAATAATCTCGCGGGCCTTCTCGGGCAGTCCGTCTTTCTTCACCAGCGGCAGCACGGCCAGCTTCACAGGGGCCAGGGCTGCGGGCAGACGCAGCACGGTGCGCGTCTCGCCGTTCTCGAGCTTCTCCTCGTCGAAGGCGTGGCACATGATAGAGAGGAACATGCGGTCTACGCCAATGGAGGTCTCGATGACAAACGGGGTGTAGCTCTCGTTGGTCTGCGGGTCGAAGTACTTGATGCTCTTGCCGCTGTACTTCTCGTGCTGCGACAGGTCGAAGTTGGTGCGTGAGTGGATGCCTTCAACCTCCTTGAAGCCAAAGGGCATGTGGAACTCGATGTCGGTGGCTGCGTTGGCATAGTGGGCCAGCTTGTCGTGGTCGTGGAAACGGTAGTTCTCTGCACCGAAGCCCAGGTTCTGGTGCCACTTCATGCGTGTCTCCTTCCACTTGGCAAACCACTCGAGCTCAGTGCCGGGCTTCACAAAGAACTGCATCTCCATCTGCTCGAACTCCCTCATGCGGAAGATGAACTGACGGGCCACTATCTCGTTGCGGAAGGCCTTGCCTATCTGTGCGATGCCGAAAGGTATCTTCATGCGGCCCGTCTTCTGAACGTTCAGGTAGTTCACAAAGATGCCCTGTGCCGTCTCAGGGCGCAGGTAAATCTTCATAGAGCCATCGGCAGTGCTACCCATCTCGGTAGAGAACATCAGGTTGAACTGACGCACATCGGTCCAGTTCTTCGTACCACTGATGGGGCACACTATCTCCTCGTCGAGGATAATCTGACGCAGCTCGTCAAGGTCGGGGCCCTGCATGGCAGCAGCATAACGGGCGTGAAGGGCGTCGCGCTTGGCCTTCGTCTCAGCCACACGGGGAGAGGTCTCCAGATACTTGGCCTCGTCGAACGAGTCGCCAAAGCGCTTGCGGGCCTTCTCAACTTCCTTCTGAATCTTATCGTCGTACTTGGCTATCTGATCCTCAATAAGCACGTCGGCGCGATAGCGTTTCTTAGAATCACGGTTGTCAATGAGGGGGTCGTTGAAAGCATCCACATGGCCGGAGGCCTTCCATATAGTGGGATGCATAAAGATGGCCGAATCGATGCCCACAATGTTCTCGTGGAGCATGGTCATGGCCTTCCACCAATACTGCTTGATATTGTTCTTCAGTTCAACACCCATCTGGCCGTAGTCGTAGACTGCACCCAGACCGTCGTAAATCTCGCTGCTGGGGAACACGTAGCCATACTCCTTGCAGTGGGAAACAATCTTCTTAAAAACGTCTTCTTGTGCCATAAATTTATATGTATTGCAAATTTTTGGCTGCAAAGGTAATAAAAAAAGTGAAGAGTAAAGAGTGAAAAGTGAAGAATTTGCGTAAGTTGCGATATTTTTCAGGATTTTTGCACAAATCACGGATGCACAAACCTGCACGCTGTCTATGCTTCACTCTTCACTCTTTACTTTTCACTATTCACTATTCACCCTTCACAGGCACATCCTCAAGGGTCTTCTTGAGCAACTGCCAGAAAGGCTCCACAGTGGCAATGAGGGCACGCTCTGTCGTGGTATGGGGCGACTTCATGGTAGGCCCGAGGCTCACGACATCGAGCCAGGGGTACTTGCCCAGGATGACCGAGCACTCCAGTCCGGCATGATCAACCTGGATGATGCCATCCTCTCCGAAGAGCTCCTTGTACTCACGCAGCAGCAGGTGGAGTGCTTCGCTGTCGGGATTGGGATCCCATCCACCATAGCTGCCGGCAGTCTCTACCTTCATGCCTGCCATCGAGAAGCAACTCTCGAGCATCGACACCACATAGCCCTTCATATCCTCTCGACTGGAACGTGCCAGAATCTTGATATTGGCATGGCTGTCGTCAATGTTGATGATAGCCAGGTTCGATGAGGTCTCAACCACATTGGGGTAGGCAGGGATGAAACGGATGACGCCATCGTGGCAAGCGAAGATAGCATCGATGAGGTTGTCCTGTATCTCCTCGGGCACCTGCGTCTTGGGAGCCTCGGTCTCTTGGCACGAAACATCAATCCCTTGGGGCTCAATCAGTTTGAACTCATCATTAAAGACTTCCTTCCACTCCGCCACTATCTCCTTCACGGCAGCAACGTTCTCCTTGGGCAGTGTAATCACAGCCTCAGCCTTGAAGGGGATGGCGTTGCGCATGTTGCCTCCATTCCATGAGCAGAGACGTGCCTCGCAGTCCTCAATGGCCTGGCGCACCACCTGCACCAGCAGTTTGTTGGCATTGCCGCGTCCCTCGTTAATCTCCAGTCCGCTGTGACCTCCGCGAAGTCCTTGCACACAGATACTGAGGGCAGCATCGGCGGGGTCGGTGTCTACGGGCTTGTAATCGAGCGTGGCAGTGACATCAATGCCTCCGGCACTGCCTATGACGAACTTACCCCAATGCTCCGAGTCAAGGTTCAGCAGGATGTCACCCTGCAGCTCACCCTCGGGCAGCTCGTTGGCACCAAACATGCCCGTCTCTTCATCGCGGGTGATAAGGGCATCAATGGGGCCGTGCTTCAGTGTCTTGTCCTCCATGATAGCCATGATTGAGGCCACGCCCAGTCCGTTGTCGGCACCCAGCGTGGTGCCCTTGGCCTTCACCCACTCTCCGTCAATCCAGGGCTCAATGGGGTCTGTCTCGAAGTTATGGGTCGACTCGGGTGTCTTCTGTGGCACCATGTCCATGTGTGCCTGCAGGATGATGCCCTTGCGGTTCTCCATACCTGGCGTGGCAGGCTTGCGGAAGTGGATGTTGCCAGCAGGGTCTTTCACAGCATAGATGCCGCACTGCTTGCCGAAGTCAAGCAGGAACTGCTGTATTTTCTCTAAGTGACCACTGGGGCGGGGTACTTGCGTCAGTGCATAGAAGTTCTTCCATACGCACTGCGGTTTCAGGTTCTGAATGTCGTTCATGTTTCTTTTAAGTTTATAGGTTTTACAAAGTAATTATCGCGATTCCTGGTTTGCCCTGCGCGAGATAAAGCTAAGCCGAGCCCAGGCATAGACGCCCAGCGCCACGATGAGCAATGTCTGCACGGTGTGTACAATGAGTACGAAGTAAAGGGCTTGTTCATCGCCCACACCATAGAGTATCAGCATGGTCTTCACGGCAAAATGCCAAGGGCCGGCACCGTTGGGTGTAGGCACAATGACAGCGATGGTGCCCACGATGAAAGTCACCATGGCACAGCCCACGCCCAAGTGCTCGGTAAAGGTGAAGCAGAAGAACGTGAGGTAGTAGTGCATGAAATAGCAGAGCCAGATGCCCAGCGTCATAGCCGAGAACAGGGGCACGCTCCTCACACTTCGCAGCGACATCACGCCCTCCCAGATACCTGCCAGCGTTGTCTTTACCTTATTATATATAGATAGACGCCGCAGCAGAATCCACAGAAGGATGCCTGCCGCTACCACGCAGATAGCCGTCACCACCCATCCTGCCAACGTGAAACCACTGAGGATGCCATTCAGACTGGTGCCTGTCTTCTGGAAGAACGTGCCGAAGGTACTCATCTCAATCAGCACCGTCAGTCCGATAATCAGCAGCATGAGTAGCGAGTCGATGATGCGCTCAGTCACCACCGTACCCAAAGCACGTGAGAACGAGGCTCCCTCCCAACGCTTCAGCACAGCACAACGCGTGAACTCGCCTATGCGGGGCACTACCAACGAAGCTGCATAACTCAGGAAGATACTGTTCACCAGCACCTTCCTGCGTGGTATCGGCTGACGGTCGGCGCCCTGTGAGGGACGGGTCAGGGGTTCGAGCGTCTGTCGCCAACGCCAGCCTCTTAACACCTGAGCCATGATGCCGAATGGGAACGACAGCAACATCCACGTCCAGTCCATCTCGTGAAGCAGCACATGCTCCACGGTACGGAAGTCCTGGCCACGATACATCCAATAGAGGATGGCTCCGCCCAAGAACAAGGGCAGTGCTACCTTCAAAATCGTTCGCACGGAGGACTTTTTGTGTTCCATTGGTGCAAAGTTACAATTTTATTTCTTTACATGATAGCAACAGCCATGCTTTTTAAGGATAATTTAGAATGAACAACGCATGATTGCTGATTATTCCTTGGGAAAAGTTTGGCTGAATGGGAAGATTTTCGTACTTTTGCACCAACATGAAACAAGTAAGACCGAAGAAGAACCTGGGGCAGCACTTCCTGACTGACCTGACAATAGCCCAGCGCATTGCCGACACCGTAGACATCCCCTACCCCAGCCTGCCAGTGCTCGAAGTAGGCCCCGGCATGGGCGTAATGACACAGTTCCTGGCAGAGAAGCCACGACCACTGAAGGTAGTGGAGATTGACCGTGAGTCGGTGGAATATCTCTACGAGCACTTCCCCAAACTGCACGACAACATACTGGGCGAGGACTTCCTGCGTATGGACTTGAGCCAGGTGTTTGGCGGACAGCAGTTCGTATTGACAGGCAACTATCCCTACGACATCTCATCGCAAATCTTCTTCAAGATGCTCGACTATCGTGACCTCATTCCCTGCTGCACAGGCATGATTCAGCACGAAGTGGCACTGCGAATGGCAGCTACGCCCGGCAACAAGCAATACGGCATCCTCTCGGTTCTGCTCCAGGCTTGGTACGACATAGAATATCTCTTCACCGTGCCTCCCACCGTGTTCAACCCGCCCCCCAAGGTTCAGAGTGCCGTCATACGCATGACGCGCAACAACGTGTCCTCCCTCGGGTGCGACGAGCAGCTGTTCCGACGCATCGTAAAGACCACGTTCAACCAGCGACGCAAGATGCTGCGTGTCAGTCTGAAGCAACTGCTGCCCTCCACATCGCCCGTCTTTACACAGCACGCCGACCTCCTCACACTGCGGCCTGAGCAACTCACAATAGCTCAGTTTGCCGACCTTACCAACATCATAGCGCCCGAATTAGCCTGATTCAATTATAGCGCCCGATCCACTGCCCTGATTCCCTCGTTGCGGCACAGGACAGCCCTGAACCATCCACCCAACTGTAATTGATGAGTATGACCGCCAATTGCTGTGTGCCCGCACACAACACCCTTGATTTGTGTCAATAATAAGCCGCTTTTTCAGCAAAAACCGATGAAAAGCAATGCGTCAATGCCTTTTTCGTCGTAACTTTGCATCGTCAAAAGAAAACAGGAGGCGCCTGCAAGACAAAGAAACATATTGAACAATATAGAGAAGCATATTGAACAGACATTTTCAATAGGTAACAAGATATTCGAGAGAATTCACAGCAGAAGATAAGCACTTCAATAGGATCAACATATAGCATATGAAAAGATTTCAGACTTCATTCAAGATTCAATAGTTGTTAGGTTTTTGGTTATAGAGATTGTTTGGCTACAATAGGAGATTAGCAATAAAAAGGTAAAAGATTTGTTGTTAGGTATAACATGTAAGAAATGGTTTTTAGTTATTAATATCGTAAAGGATGGCAGGCCTGGTTGTGAAACCAAGGCCTGTTTTTTATGCCTTTGCATTTCTCTTGACATTCCCCATGTTTTTTATCTTTATGCTACATTTTTTCGCAAAAAGTGAGCATTATTACAGAAAAGTTACTATCTTTGCACACACAAAGTAAACTCTAAGACTAAAAAGCAATGAGAAAGCAAACTTTGAAGACAGCCTTCGCTGCTGTCGCCATGGCACTCTGCAGTGCAGGAGCCACCGCTCAAACCACCACTTCGCCACAAGAAAGCAACGATCTTAAGTGGCTGGCCGACCTGTCCGAACGCATTCAGCTTCACGGCTATGCACAGGGCGGATTCAACTACACCCACGTTGACGGCGACGACACAAACACCTTCGAGCTGAAACGAACGCTCTTCTGGGCCAACGCACAGATTACCGACCGCGTGTCGTTCCTCTTCATGCACGACTTCTCGAGCGTGGTGCAAGAGTATTACATGGACTACCGTTTCAGCCGCAACAAGGCGCTAACCGTGCGCTTGGGACAATTCAAGAACGGTCTCTCATACGAGAACCCGCTCTCGCCCACAGCCATGGAAGCCATCGACGTCTATTCCGAGGGTGTCACCTACCTCACAGGTTGTGGCAGCGACCCGCTGCTGGGTGTGCAGTACGGACGCGACCTCGGCTTGTCGGTATTCGGTGAGACCAACGACGGACGCCTGCGCTACGAGCTGGACGTGATGAACGGACAGGGCATCAACCGCAAAGACCAGAACCCCGAGAAAGACTTCATAGGCCGACTGGAATACCGTCCCGTGAAGGGGCTGAACCTCGTAGCCACTGGTCAGATAGGCCGGGGACATGCCATCAACCGCTCCCCCTACATACCCGACATCGCTGCTGGCGAGAACTACAAACGCAACCGCTGGACAGCAGGCTTCGACTATAAGTCGGCTGCCTTCAATGTGCACGGCGAATATCTTGAGGGCAAGGACAAGAACACCACCAGCCGCGGTGCCTACGTCACGGGCAGCGTGCCCATTGCCAAGGGTGTCGACCTGATAGGCAGCTACGACTACTTCAACTTCAACACCGACCTGGACTACGACCAGCACAAGGCTATTGCTGGCATTCAGTGGTGGTTCTTCAAGAAGAACCGCTTCCAGCTGCAGTATGTCTACAAAAACGCAACAACAGCTGGCGGACAGTTTCACCACACCGCCTGCCATGCTATCATGGCACAGATTCAAATGCGCTTCGACTGGGCAAAGAAGTAACTGAATGGCATAATGACGCATTAACAGAATAACGGAATAACGAAATAACAACAACACGATGATTATCAAAGTTCTTCTCACCATTATTTTTCTGGCCGTGATGATTGGTGTGGGTCTCTACACCCGTAAGCAGGCCAGTAGTGTCGACGGCTTCGTATTGGGCGGACGCGCTGTAGGTCCATGGCTCACCGCCTTCGCCTTCGGCACTAGCTATTTCTCGGCAGTGGTCTTCGTGGGCTATGCCGGACAGTTCGGATGGAAATACGGTCTCAGCTCAACATGGATAGGCATAGGCAACGCCGTCATCGGCTCGCTCTTGGCCTGGCTCATACTGGGACGCCGCACGAAGCTGATGACACAGCACATAGAAAGCCGCACCATGCCCGACTTCTTCGGCACCCGTTTCCAAGACCAGGGACTGCGCGTGACGGCCTCAATCATCGCCTTCGTCTTCCTCATCCCCTACACTGCCGGCGTCTACAAGGGCATCTCAACGCTTTTTGAGATGGGCTTTGGCATCCCCTATGAATACTGCGTGGTCATCATGGCGGTGCTCACTGCCGTCTACGTCATCCTGGGCGGCTACAAGGCCACGGCCATGAACGACTTCATACAGGGCATCATCATGCTCTTCGGCATCATAGCCATTATTGCTGCCGTGCTGGCTTCGCAGGGCGGACTCAGCGAGGCCGTCGGCAAACTGGCAGCCAAGGCCAGCGATGCCGACCCCTCTGTCAACGGCGGCTTTGCATCGTGGTTCGGTCCCGACCCATGGGGACTGCTGGGCGTCATCATCCTCACCTCGCTCGGCACGATGGGACTGCCCCAGATGGTAGGCAAGTTCTACAGCATCACCGATGAGTCGGCCATCCGTCGTGGCACTATCATCTCTACCATCTTCGCATTTGTCGTGGCAGGAGGCTGCTACTTCCTCGGAGGCTTCGGACGTCTCTACGACCCCGTGGTGGCCCCCGACGGCAAGATAGCCTTCGACAGCATCGTGCCCGCCATGCTCAACACACTGCCCGATGTGCTCATAGCCCTTGTAGTGCTGCTCGTGCTCAGTGCCTCCATGTCGACGCTGGCATCGCTCGTGCTCACCTCGTCGTCAACGATGACCCTCGACCTCATTTATCGCGACAAGAAGTCGCTGCCAGGCGAGGTGGAAGAGGGCACCATCGACGACATCGTGTCCGAGCGGATAGAACGCCGCAAGGTGGTGGTGATGCGTGTGCTCATCATGTTCTTCATTGCCATATCGCTGCTCATTGCCCTCAATCCGCCCACCTTCATCGCCCAGCTCATGGGCATCTCGTGGGGTGCACTGGCAGGCGCCTTCCTGGCTCCGTTCATGCTCGGCCTCTACTGGCGCGGAGTCACGACGGCCAGCGTCTGGGCCTGCTTCATCTGGGGTGTGGGAATCACCGTTATCAACATGCTCCTGGGCAACCCCATCAACCCCATCAACTGCGGTGCCATAGCCATGCTGGGCGGCTTCCCCGTGGTATGGCTCACCAGTCTGCTGTCGCCCAAACTGCCTACAGCCGTTGTAGACAACATGTTCAGTTGCTACAAGAAATAGGGAAACGAAGCGACCTCATGCCAGCATGAGGTCGCTCATTACCATGTCGGACACAAAGAGCCCGCGACGTGTCAGCCGCAAGGTATCACTGCCCAGGCTCAGCAGTCCACCGTCGACATACTTGCGGGCCATCTTCAGACAATAGCTGCGCGCTCGGGGCGTGAGTGCTGCAAGCGGCAGACCATCGCGAGTTCGCAGTCGCGTCATCACCATCTCGTTATACTGCGTGTCGGCATCCAGCTCTTCGCGCTCAGTGAGGGGGGCGCCGCTCTCTATGCCCTCGATGTAAGCCTCAATATCAGCCACATTCCACTGCCGGCTATGTCCGTCGAAAGAATGGGCAGCAGCCCCCAGTCCCAGATAGGGAGTCTGATTCCAGTAGCTGCTGTTGTGGAGCGAGCGGTAGGAGCGTTCCCCCACCCTCTTGGCGAAGTTGCTGAGTTCGTAGTGCTCGTAGCCGGCCGCCTCAAGGCGGTCTTTCAGGTCGTAGTACATAGCGCGTTCCGTCTCTTCATCCACTTTGTCGCACTTAGTCTTCATCCTCTCATAGAGCGGAGTGCCCTCCTCATATTGCAGGGCATAGGCCGACAGATGCTCCACCTGCAATCCCAGGGCGGCATCGATGTCGGCGTGCCAGTCGGGAAGGGTCTCCCCAGGGAAGCCATACATCAGGTCGATGCTGATATTCTTCATGCCCGCCCGTCGCAGATGATCCACCGCCTGACGCACCTGCTGCGATGAGTGGCGACGGTGCAGAAATCGCAGCCTCTCATCAGAAAAGGTCTGTGCCCCCATCGACACACGGTTCACAGGCAGCGACGCAAGGCTCTGTGCAAAGTCGGCTGTGACATCGTCGGGATTGCACTCCAGCGTCACCTCCTCAGCCTCGGCTGAAGGCAGCGACTGCAGCAGTTGCCCTATCTGGCTCACCGACAGCTGCGAGGGGGTGCCGCCTCCTATATATATAGTACGCACCCGTTCATTTATATATTTACTACGCAGACGGTACTCGCCACTCACGGCATCCACATAGCGCTGACGCAAGTCAAGGCGCGTGGTGGAATAGAACGCGCAGTAAATGCAGCGACTGGCACAAAAAGGCATGTGTACATAGATTCCGGCCATAATCTTTACTGTTTTCCATGCAAAAGTAGTAAAAAAAAGATGAACTTCACGATGAATCTTAATATTATTTAATATTTTCCGCGTTTTCTTGGTGCTTTGACGGAAAATGAGTAATTTCGGGCCGCGAAAATGGAATCATGTCCGAATGGGCACCATGGAAAGGCCCTGAAGACATAGGAGCGACATCCAATAACCAAAACATAAAACACAACATGAAAGTCTATCAGACAAACGAGATTAAGAACATCGCACTCCTTGGCAGTGCGGGTTGCGGCAAGACCACTCTTGCCGAGGCAATGGTCTACGAGGCCGGCATCATCAAGCGCCGTGGCACCGTAGAGGGTAAGAACACCATGAGCGACTACTTCCCCGTGGAGCAGGAGTATGGCTATTCAGTGTTCTCCACCGTGTTCCACACCGAATGGAACGGCAAGAAGCTGAATATCATCGACTGCCCGGGCAGCGACGACTTCATCGGCGGTGCCATCACTGCACTGAACGTCACCGACCAGGCCGTCATACTCCTCAACGGACAGTATGGCCCCGAGGTAGGAACCATGAACGCCTTCCGCAACACCGACAAGCTGAAGAAGCCCGTCATCTTCCTCGTCAACCAGCTCGACCGCGACAACTGCGATTTCGACCAGATTATGAACCAGCTGCACGAGGTCTACGGCCCCAACTGCGTGCCTGTGCAGTATCCCATCGCCACTGGCCCTGGCTTCAATGCCGTCATTGACGTGCTGCTGATGAAGAAATACTCGTGGAAGCCCGAAGGCGGAGCACCCATCATCGAGGATATACCTGCCGACCAGCTCGACAAGGCTAAGGAGATGAAGGCCGCACTCGTTGAGGCTGCCGCAGCAGGCGATGACTCACTGATGGAGAAATTCTTCGAGGAGGAAGACCTCAGCGAGGACGAGATGCGCGAGGGAATCCGCAAGGGTCTCGTCACACGCAGCATCTTCCCCGTCTTCTGCGTCTGCGGAGGCAAGGACATGGGTGTGCGCCGACTGATGGAGTTCCTCGGCAACGTGGTGCCTTTCGTCAGCGAGATGCCCAAGGTGAAGAACACTGCAGGACAGGATATTGCCCCCGACGCAGCAGGCCCCACATCGCTCTATTTCTTCAAGACCGGCATCGAGCCCCACATTGGCGAAGTGAGCTATTTCAAGGTGATGAGCGGCACAGTGAAGAGCGGCGACGACCTGAGCAATGCCGACCGTGGCTCGAAGGAGCGCATAGGCACACTCTACGCTTGCGCAGGTGCCAACCGCATACAGGTAGACCAGCTGAATGCTGGCGACATCGGCTGCACCGTGAAGCTGAAGGATGTGAAGACGGGCAACACGCTCAACGGCAAGGATAATGCCGACTGGCGCTTCGACTTCATCAAGTATCCTAACTCGAAGTTCTCACGTGCCATCAAGGCCGTCAACGAGAGCGAGACCGAGAAGATGATGGCAGCCCTGAACAAGATGCGCCAGGAAGATCCCACATGGGTAGTGGAGCAGTCGAAGGAGCTTCGCCAGATCATCGTTCACGGACAGGGAGAGTTCCACCTGCGTACGCTGAAGTGGCGCATGGAGAACAACGAGAAGATACAGATAGAATATCAGGAGCCGAAGATTCCCTACCGCGAGACCATCTCGAAGATGGCACGCGCCGACTACCGCCACAAGAAGCAGTCGGGTGGTAGCGGACAGTTCGGTGAGGTACACCTCATCATCGAGCCCTACACTGAGGGCATGGAGGATCCCGTGAGCTTCACCATCAACGGCCAGGAGTTCAAGATGAACATCAAGGGCAAGGAAGAGATCGACCTGGAATGGGGCGGCAAGCTCGTCTTCATCAACAGCGTGGTAGGCGGTGCCATCGACCTGCGCTTCATGCCCGCCATCCTCAAGGGTATCATGCAGCGCATGGAGCAGGGACCGCTCACCGGCAGCTACGCCCGCGACGTTCGCGTCATCGTCTACGACGGTAAGATGCACCCCGTCGACTCCAACGAGCTCTCGTTCATGCTCGCCGCTCGCAATGCCTTCAGCGCTGCCTTCCGCGAGGCCGGACCGAAGGTGCTCGAGCCCATCTACGACCTCGAGGTGCTGGTGCCCGCTGACTACATGGGCGACGTGATGAGCGACCTGCAGGGACGCCGCGCCATCATCATGGGCATGGACTCAGAGGCCGGATACCAGAAACTCTCGGCAAAGATTCCTCTCAAGGAGCTGTCCAGCTACAGCATCGCACTGAGTTCCATCACGGGCGGCCGTGCATCGTTCTCAACCAAGTTCAGCAGCTACGAGCTTGTGCCGAACGACATCCAGCAGGCCCTGATCAAGGCTCACGAGGAGGAAATGAAGGACGAGGATTAAACCCGCGTATTGACTCCACAAGCTAAGTAAAAGAAGTCCGAATCGCTTGGCGGCGGTTCGGACTTCTTATAACTACAACGAACATATCGCCAAACTATGAAACTGAGAATTGCTGTCTTGCCGGGCGACGGCATTGGCCCGGAGATTATGGAGCAAGGAGTGGCCGTGATGAAGGCTATTGCCAGCCGCTTCAACCATGAGTTCACCTTTGAGGAAGCGCTGGTGGGCGCATCGGCCATCGACGCCGTGGGCGACCCCTACCCTGCCGCCACACACGACGTGTGTATGCGGGCCGACGCCGTACTGTTTGCTGCCGTGGGCTCGCTGAAATACGACAACGACCCCACTGCCCCTATTCGCCCTGAGACGGGTCTGCTGGCCATGCGCAAGAAGCTGGGACTCTTTGCCAACGTGCGCCCCGTGGCCACCTTCCCATGCCTGCTCCACAAGTCGCCGCTGAAGGACGAGCTGCTGCGCGGGGCTGACTTCGTGGTCATACGCGAGCTGACAGGCGGCATGTACTTCGGCGAGAAATACCAGGACAACGACCGTGCCTACGACACCGACGTCTACACACGTCCGGAGATAGAGCGCATCCTGCGCGTGGCCTTCGACATGGCACGCCAGCGCAAGAAGCACCTCACCGTGGTAGACAAAGCAAACGTGCTGGCATCGTCGCGACTGTGGCGGCAGATTGCCAGAGAGATGGAGCCACAATGGCCCGACGTCACCACCGACTACATGTTCATCGACAATGCCTCGATGCGCGTGCTGACAGAGCCACGCTTCTTCGACGTCATAGTGACAGAGAACACCTTCGGCGACATCCTCACCGACGGGACGTCGTGCATCACTGGTTCCATGGGACTGCAACCGTCGTCGTCGCTGGGCGAGCATACCCCGCTGTTTGAACCCGTACACGGCTCGTGGCCACAGGCTGCCGGACAGAACCTGGCCAACCCGCTGGCGCAGATATTGTCGGCCGCCATGCTGCTCGAGCATTTCGGACTCAATGCCGAGGGAGCACTGGTGCGCCAAGCCGTCGACGCCTCGCTGGCACAGAACGTCCGCACGCCTGAAATACAGATAGAAGGCGGCGCACACTACGGCACACGCGAAGTGGGACAGTGGATTGTGAACTACGTGAAAAGCAACGGATGACACGATTTTTTTTCCTGTTGCTGTTCAGTTTCTGCCTGTCGATTAGTACAGCAGAAGCACAGAGGTCATGGCGCGACTCGCTCTCAGTGCTCAACCGCGCCATTGAGCAGCACCCGCAGAGCACTGACCTGCGGCTGAAGAAGGCTGCCGTGAACATAGAGCTGAACCAGTGGGAGTATGCCATCGAGGAGTATGGCCGCGTACTCGACATTGACGAGCATAACCTGTCGGCCCTCTTCTACCGCGCCTATGCCCATAACCACCAGCATGAATACGTGTTGGCCCGTGCCGACTACGAGCGTTTCCTGGCCATCCTGCCTCGCCATTTCGAGGCACGCCTGGGGCTGGCCATGACGCAACGCCGCTTAGGAAACGTGCTTGAGGCCACCAACGAACTGAACCGGCTGGTGGAGATGTTCCCCGACTCGGCCAACGCATGGGCGGCTCGGGCCAGCTACGAGGCAGAACAGAAGCAGCACGAACTGGCGCTATACGACTGGGACGAAGCACTGCGACTGTCGCCCGACAACGCGGAATATTTGGCTGCCAAGGCCGATGTGCTGATGGCCTTGGGACGGAAGAAGGAGGCCCGGCGGATTATGCGGCAGCTGCCACTCAGTCGAGAACCAGCTCCACAGGACAGTGGTCGGAACCCATGATGTCGGTGTGGATGATGGCATCGGCAATACGCGGTTGCAAGCGGTTGCTGGCCACGAAGTAGTCAATGCGCCACCCCACGTTCTTCTGACGGGCCTGGAAACGATACGACCACCACGAATAGGTCACCTGCTCGGGATACTTCCAGCGGAAGGTGTCGGTGAAGCCACAAGCCAAGAGGTCGGTGAACTGCTCGCGCTCTTCATCGGTGAAGCCGGCATTACGATGATTAGTGGCAGGGTTCTTCAGGTCAATCTCCTCATGGGCCACGTTCATGTCGCCACAGATGACGACAGGCTTCCGCTGGTCAAGACGTTTCACGTAGGCACGGAAGGCATCGTCCCACGACATGCGGTAGTCCAGGCGCCGCAGGCCGTCCTGCGAATTGGGCGTATAGACACAGACCAGGAAAAAGTCCTCCATCTCCATCGTGATGACACGCCCCTCGTGGTCGTGCAGGTCAATGCCGATGCCCATCGTCACATCCACGGGCTTGTGGCGGGTGAAGATGGCAGTGCCCGAGTAGCCCTTCTTCTCGGCCGAGTTCCAATACGACTCGTAGCCAGGAAACTGAAGGTCGAGCTGGCCCGGCTGCATCTTCGTCTCCTGTAAGCAGAAGAAGTCGGCATCCAACTGGCGGAACACATCACTGAAGCCCTTGCCCTCGCAGGCACGAAGGCCATTCACATTCCAACTGATCAATCTCATAAGCTATTCCTCTCTAATGATATTTGCGTGCAAAGATACAAAATAATTCATAATTCATAATTCATAATTCATAATTATTTCTTACCTTTGCCGCCAAAATACTACGCACATGGAACAAAAACGTATCAACGAGGTGCTACTACGCAACGTGGCGCTACTCTCAAAGCTCGACGAGAAAGAGGAATCGATGATGCCGGCAGGACATGCCCCACTGCCCTCGGTAGAGGAGGTGGCACGCATCGTGAGCCTCTGCAAGAGCATCATCTTCACCGACTACTTCTACAAGCGCCAGCCCGAGGAGATGATACGCCAGCACTACATCGGCGTAGGCATGGAGGAGCTCTACGAGCTGCTGAAGCGGCAGATAGCCCGCGGACTGCAGTTCTGCGAGGAATGCTCCGAGGAGGACGTGCTGCCCACGGCTGAGGAGATGGCCCTGCGGTTCATCGACCAGCTGCCCGAGGTGAAGCGACTGCTCTATACCGACGTAGAGGCCATGTTCCGCAACGACCCTGCCGCGCCTAACTACGGCGAAGTGATCTACTGCTACCCCGTAGTGAACACCATGACCCACTATCGTCTGGCCCATGTGCTCCACCAGATGCAGGTGCCCGTCATCCCACGCATCATCACCGAGCAGGCCCACTCGCGTACCGGCATCGACATCCACCCCGGTGCCACCATCGGTGAGTACTTTGCCATCGACCACGGCACGGGCGTCGTCATCGGCGAGACATGTATCATCGGGTCGCACGTGACGCTCTACCAGGGTGTGACGCTCGGTGCCAAGAGCTTCAAGTACGATGCCGACGGCAACATGCTGAACGTGCCGCGCCATCCCATCATCGAGGATTACGTCACCATCTACTCCAACGCCTCCATCCTGGGCCGCATCACCATTGGCCACCACTCCATCATCGGTGGCAACATCTGGGTCACCAACAGCATTCCCCCCTACTCGCGCATACAGCAGAGCAAAGCCGTGGAGACATCCTTCCAAGGCGGGCTCGGCATCTGAGCGAATTCATATAACCCGTCTCATCTGTAGCTATAAAATAGCATTCGTCGGCGGTACACAAGTTTGTGGACCACAATTTTGTGTACCGCCGTTTTTTTTCTTATATTGAAGGGGCTGCTATCCGTCGCGGACAGCAGCCTCTTCAGATGCTTTCTCCCTCTAAGGAGTTTAGGAGTAGAGGAGTTTTCTCTACTATGCCGATGGCATAGTCACTCCGTGACTCCTTAGAAAGAAGAGCCTAACGGTTAGTCTTCGTCGTCATCCCAGTCGCTATATCCTCTGCGCGACTCTATAGCATTGGCATTTACCGAACCGCTCATATTCAATCCTGCACCAGGGTTCGATGCTGTAAGGATGACCTTTTCAATCATTATTGTCTGCACCACCAACGAGGGGGCCATGTATGTCTTTTTCATAATTCTTGTCCTTGTTAATTTGAAAGAAATAAGGGAATTTTGTTCCTATTTGTATGTCGAAATGATAATAACCATGTATTATTTCATCAAGAGCTTCTTACCATTCACGATATAGAGGCCCTTGGTAGGCTGAGCCACGCGGCGGCCCTGCAGGTCGTAATAACAGTTATTGGTTATTGCTTCACGGTTATTGGTTGTGATGCCATTTACTTCGTCAGCAAAAACGATCTCAAGACGGGCAGAAGAAGGCAGGTTAGCCGTCAGAACCGATAGATAAGCCTTGTTGGCATTTACCACGCCGTTGTTTATCTTCACGAAGTTGCCACTGCTCAGGCCAAAGTTGGTATAGTCACCATCCACTGTAGCCACGTATGTGGGCGATAGGGTGCCATGTAACATGTTTGTTCCCACAGCAGCAATGCCAGCATCATCATCTTTGATAATCGGCAGGTTCACGGTCTCGCCGCCCTTTTCACTATTATACAGAATAAACGGAGTCTGAGCAGCCACCTTGCCAGGAATCTTCGTGAACGTCACGGTAGAGCCCGAAGTAGCAGATACGGCATACGCTGCATAGTCCTCGGTAGGTGTCAGGTCAAGAGCGAATGGACTGCAATAGCTGGCGTAGCCGCTGGAAGCAAAGGTCACAGGGACAGTGGTCTGTTCAATCTTAATATTGTCAATGAAGCCACGCTTACCTGTAAACGTTAGTGTCACAGAGCCTGTAGCACCTGTGATGTTAACGGTATAGTCCTTCCAAGTGGATGCTTCTAATGTGACATTCTTATCACCAGAAAGTGTCGTACCGGGGACAGATACTGCCAAAGTATTTGTATCTGTATCATCCCAGCCTGCAGCACTGAATGTAAGAGTGGCATTACCAGTTAAGCGAATGCTACTTGATGTTAATGTTGCAT
>JAILPA010000062.1 GCA_024690505.1 Prevotella sp. | reverse complement strand
CGCGAACGCTCCATAGCCCAAAGAGTGCTTGCGGCCCTGTCCTTGCCCACACGTTTCTTCTGGTTGGCAATGTCTTTGTCGAAAGCACTCAGAAGCGTTTCATACTCGTTGCCAAATCCCTGATAGGAATTGCGCACCATCTCTGCCGTCACAAAAGCCTCCCTATCCGAAAGATGCTGATAATGCTTGATGATCTGCGCCTTGATGTTATCCAGTTCGCGGTTAATCTGAAAAGCCTCCTTACTGCGCCCTTTGGCACAATTGCCTTTCACGTCCCACATGTCAAGCGGAATCGTCTTCTTGCAACTGAACTGCGACTGAGTCCCGTTAATCGTAACCCTGCCCATCACAGGTACCACACCGTTCTTCTCCTTACTCTTGTTCACATAGAACAGAATGTTAAAAGTACTTCTCATGTTTCTTACTCCGTTTTTTAATTCTGGCTGCAAAACTACTATTTCTTTTGGCATCCATCGCTATGCAAAATGTAGCAGTTTGCGGAATAAGAAACTGGAAGTGAACGGACGGTGAAAGGTATGCCATTCTGCCCCGATTTGCTTAGTCGATTAACCTGCATCAGAACCCTAATTTTGGGTTACGATTTGGCAACCTAACTCCTTCACCAATCCTCCCCAATTTGCTATTTGACCCAAATTGAACTTCTTCATTCTTCCCCTCTTTGCCTTTATTTCAGGCCGAATTGCGTTAATCTTCCAAAATCGCTTCGCTTTTACAAGCTTTTTTTGTAACTTTGCAGCTGACTTTTAGTTGAAGAGAATCAAAAACAAGCATAACAATGAAACTAAACACTACGAAACGTATCAAGAGACTTTTTGTGGCCGTTGCCGCCCTGGCACTCATCCCCAGCACTGCCCCGGCACAGAACATCGACTTCAACATGACGGGCCGTCAGGACGCCGAGGTAAACGAACCCGACTACACCGGCTGGGCCGTCAACCAAGTGCAGAGCGAATCGCTGACGCTGGGCAACGGGCTGAACATCACCGTGGCAGCCTCGGGCAACGCCAACACACTGCGTGCACAATGGCACAAGAACACCTGCACGGCAGGCAAGAACGGACAGACGGGACTGCGCCTCATGGGCGACGGCGTGGTGGCATTCATTGAACAGAGCGATGGCAACACGCCCACACTCACCGACACGCCGACCAGCATCACCGTGACCATCAGCGGACTGGAAGCCGGCGAGCACAGCGTGGCCGCCTACCACGTGTGGAAAGACCCGAAGAACGGCGACATGCCCACCATCAGCGTCGACGTGAACGGGCAGCAGGTGCAGACGGGCGTGCAATTTGCCAACGTGAAGCAGACGGCCAGCGACCTGAAGATGAGCGATGCACCATTCTCATACGTGGAGTTCAACGTGGCCGAGGGAGAGCAGGTGAGCATCACCTATACCACCGAGGTAGCAGCGGGTAAGACCTACCAGGCCACGAACATGATGCTCAACGGACTACTCATCGACCGCTCGCCACTGGTGGCTACCGATCCCACACCTTTCCACCGCGACTTCCATGTGGATGCCGACAACGGCACGCTCACGCTGGCATGGTTCCCTGCCACCGTGGCCGTGAAGCACCGACTGGTGATGGGCACCGATGCCGCTGAGGTAGAGGCCTCCACATCTTATATATATGAGGGCACAGAGACACAGTTCAATGTCAGCGGACTGACCACCGCCCAGACCTACTACTGGCGTGTTGACGAGGTCGATGCCACGGGCAAGGTCTTCAAGGGGCAAGTGTGGTCGTTCCGTCCGCGCCAACTGGCCTTCCCTGGGGCCGAGGGCTATGGCCGCTTCGCTCAAGGCGGTCGTGGCGGCATCGTCTATCATGTGACGAGCCTCGCCGGGACGAAAGAGCCAGGCACACTGCTCTACGGACTGACGGAGATTAACGAGCCGCGCTACATCGTGTTCGACGTAAGCGGCATCATCGAGCTCGACTTCGAGTCGTACTTCACCAAGCCCTACGCCTACATCGCCGGACAGACAGCACCGGGCAAGGGCGTCTGCATCAAAGCGTCGAACATAAATATCGGCTCCGACATCATCTGCCGGCACATGCGTTTCAAGAGAGGACTCGGCATCTACGGCGAGAACACCGGCAACGCCATGGGAATGAGCGGCGCCAACCACGCCATAGTAGACCACTGCACGGCAGCCTGGGGAACCGACGAGACCGTCAGCGGGCGTGGCGCATACAACATCTCGTTCCAGTACAGCGGCATCTTCGAGGCACTCGGCATCACAGGCCACAAAAACTACTCCGACGGCACGAACCACGGCTATGCCGCCACCATTGACGGACAGATAGGCTCGTGGCACCACAACCTGCTGCTCAACTGCGAGGGACGCAACTGGAGCATGGGCGGAGGCATGGACGCACAGAACATACCCATTGGCGGACTCGACCTCTTCAATAACGTGTGCTATAACTGGCACGGCCGCACCACCGACGGCAACTGCCACGCCGTGAACTTCGTGAACAACTACTACAAGATGGGAGCCGACACCCGACGCACCACCCTCTTCACACAGGACTTCGAGGACGCCATCAATCCCAACGGACGCGACCAGGCCTACATCAAGGGCAACATACGCGAGAACAAAGACCACTCGCAGACACAGGACGCCGCCAACGTGACCTACAATGCCACGGGCAACATTCCCACCACATACCAATACCGCGTCAGCGAACCGTTGTTCCCCTCGTATGCCACCATACATACGGCAAAGGACGCGCTGAAGATTGTCACATCGACAGCAGGCGCCACCATGCCCGTGCGCGACGAGCAGCATAAGCGCGTGGTCAGCGAGACACTCAGCGGCACACACACTTACATCGGCTCAAAGTCGAAGATCAAAGGCGAGATTGACAACGAAGCCGACATTGTCGACCAAGAGAACGGAGGCTGGGAGGTGTGGCCCGAAGAGACACGTTCTGCCGACTGGGACACCGACCAGGACGGCATGCCCGACTGGTGGGAGAAGACCATCGGCAGCAACCCCGCTACTGCCAACCACAACGACGACCCCGATGGCGATGGATGGACACTTCTGGAAGACTATCTCGACTTCATGGCACACCCATACATCGCATTGGAGCCAGGCACTGACGGCACCATCGACCTGAAGCAGCACTTCGCAGGATTCTTCGGACAGAACGGCAAGAGCGTCACACCGACATTCACCTGTGAACAGCAGACTGACAACGGCGTGAGCATCAGCTTCGACGGCACATCAATGCTCGTCACAGCTGCCGACTTCACCTCACCCTGTGCTCAAAACTACGACATCACCGTGAACGACGGCTCGACAACCTTTACTCAGCGCTTCGGCGTGGCAGTAACAGGCGATGCCAGTCAGGCCGTACACCCCGTGTGGAGCGAGGAAGGGCTCGACGTGGTGAAGCGCCAGTTCTTCACTGTCGATGGCAAGCAGGTGGAGAAGATGCTGCCTCACGAGGTCTACTTGATGAAAGTGACCGATGCCACCGGACGGGTACACACCGTGAAGATTATGAAGAACTAAGGAAGCACAGCGCCCCCCCTCCCATGCCACAATGGGACGGGGGGCACTGCCGTTCATACCGCATGAGACGACTGATCATCCTACTGCTGCTGGCTCTTGCCACCACCTCACGCGCCACCGACATGGCACGTCCCTGGACGTTCTGGTACTGGATGTACGGCAACGTGAGCCAGGAAGGCATTCGTGCCGACCTTCAGGCCATGAAGGACGCGGGACTTGGGGGCTGCTACCTCATGCCCATACGAGGAGCTGCTGAAACGCCCTCAAGCCTGCCACAACGGGGAGAGGCTGACGCACTGAGCAGCAACTTCTGGAAGATGGTGGACTGCGCCCTCGCCCAGGCCGACTCCCTCGGCCTGGGCATGGGCATCCACATCTGCGACGGCTTTGCACTGGCTGGCGGCCCCTGGATCTCGCCCGAAGAGTCGATGCAGAAGATTGTCTTCGCCGACACGGTTCTTACGGGAGGATTCCGCCACCTACGTATGCCTAAGCCTGCGCACTACGAGAGCTACTACGAGGATATTGCGGTCTACGCTGTGCCCATCGGTCAGGAGCCTGAAGCAGCAAGCCCAAAACTCACCTGTTCCCCCGAGGTGACGCTCAACACCAAGGGGGTGTTGTGTGCCGACGAGCCCTGCTGGATTCAGTACGTCTTCGACGAGCCTGCGCTGGTGCGCCACATCGAGATAGAACCGTCGGGTAACAACATTCAGAGTCAGCGCCTGCTGGTCAAGGCATCCGACGACGGTGTGCTCTTCCACGAAGTGAAGGCCCTGGCACCGCCGCGTCAAGGATGGCAAAACACGGGGTTCAACACCACTTTCAGCATCCCTCCCACAAAGGCCAGGTTTTTCCGCTTCGAGTGGACACCGGAGGGCACCGAACCGGGTGCGGAGGATCTCGATGCCGCCAAGTGGAAGCCCGTGCTACGCCTGAAGAGCATCAAGCTTGGCAGCTGGCCGCTGCTCGACAACTGGGAAGGGAAAGCGGGCTACGTCTGGCGCATCGCGCCGGAGACGCCGGCAACCGACTTGTCGGCAAAAGACCTCTTGCGCCCCACTGACCTGGTCTGTGCCCAGATGGACGGCGACATGCTGGAGATTGACCTGCCCAAAGGACTGTGGCGCATACTGCGCATCGGGCACACCTCGACAGGCCATACCAACGCCACTGCTGGCGGTGCCAGGGGCTTAGAGTGCGACAAGTTCTCGCGGGAAGCTGTGGCGAAGCAGGTAGACCGCTGGTTCGGGCTTTTTATGAACCGCCCCAACCGCAAGGCCATAGAATACCTGCACGTCGACTCCTGGGAGTGTGGCTCGCAGAACTGGAGCAAGAACTTCGCCCAGGAGTTTGAGCGCAGGCGGGGATACGACATCCTCCCCCTCCTGCCCGTCTATGCCGGTGTGCCAATGGTGGGAGGCGAGGAAGCCCTCCGCGACATCCGCAAGACCATCGACGAACTAGTGAACGAGGTGTTCTTTGCCACTGTGGCACAGAAGGCAAAGGACTACGGCGTGCGTCTCTCGGCCGAGAGCGTGGCACCCACAATGGTCTCCGACGGGATGACGCATTACAAGTACGTGGACTTCCCCATGGGCGAATATTGGCTTAACTCGCCCACCCACGACAAACCCAACGACATGCTTGACGCCATCAGCGGCGCCCACGTCTACGGCAAGCCTATCGTACAGGCAGAGGGCTTCACCGAGGTGCGCGGCGTATGGGATGAGACGCCGGCGAGCATCAAGACCCTGCTCGACCGCAACCTGGCCCTGGGCATGAACCGTCTGTTCTTCCACGTCTTCACCCATAACCCGTGGACCGACCTCCGACCGGGCATGACGCTCGACGGCATCGGTCTGTTCTTCCAGCGCGACCAGACCTGGTTCCCCGAAGCACGCGCACTCACAGACTATGTCACCCGCTGCCAGCGTCTGTTACAGCGAGGACGGCCCGTCACCGACATTGCTGTCTTCACTGGCGAGGAATACCCGCGCCGCGCACTGACTCCCGACCGGCTGGTGCCCATGCTGCCCGGCCTGTTCGGTGCTGAGCGCGTAGCCTCGGAGCAGCAGCGGCTCGCGAATCATGGTCAGCCCATGACTGAATCGCCCGTTGGCGTGCGCCACAGTGCGGGAATCCTTGACCTCAAGGACTGGATCAATCCGCTCCACGGCTACCACTACGACTCGATGAACCCCGATGCCCTGCTCACGCAGCCTTTCAACTACAAGGTGCTGGTCGTACCCGAGGGCTGCCGCGTCTCGCCCGAAGTCAGCGCACGCATCGACCAGCTCCGTGCCAATGGCGTAGCGGTCATCGACAGACCTTACACTCAAGCACACTTCGACCACCTGCCACCCGACGCTGTGCTGCCGCAAGGGGTGGCCTTCTGTCATCGTCGTGATGCCGCCACCGACATCTACTTCCTGTCGAACCAGCTCGACACCGTGCAGACATTCACCGCTGCCTTCCGCTGCAACGACGGCGACGTGACGGTCTACGACCCCATGACCGACCGCTGCACCACGCCCGTCGATGACATCCTGCGCCACGACTCGCTCACCGTGGTACGCCTCACCATGCAGCCCCGACAGGCGCTGTTCGTACTCATCGGTGACGACAGCATGAAGAGCGAGGTCGTATCGAAATGGAGCAGTCCCCTAGAGCCTAACCAGCCACGCCGCCAGATGACGTGGCAGACAAAAGGCGGCTGGCGGATGAGTTTTGCCGAGAACGGCGTACAGATGAAGACCGACACCCTCTTCTCATGGGCTGACCACCGAGATGATGCCGTGCGCTACTACAGCGGACACGTGCGCTACAGTACCACGCTCATGTATAAGGCGAAGGACATGGACGGACGTGTCGTCCTCGCGTTGGGCGACGTGCGTGACGTGGCCCACGTGTGGCTGAACGGTCACGATCTGGGCATCGTGTGGATGCCGCCCTACGAGGTTGACGCCACCGACCACCTGCTTCAGGGCAAGAACACACTCGAGGTGGAGGTAGTGAACACTTGGCACAACGCCCTGCGCGGCGCCGACCGCGGCACGCCCCCCTACCCCGGCATCTGGACCAACGCCACCTACCGTACAAAGGGCGACGCCCTGTTGCCTGCAGGTCTGCTGGGGCCTGTGGAATTAAGGACGAAAGACTAAGCCCGTCAGGACAAACCATTGGAACAGCTATCAGTTCAGACCATCAAGACCAAAGATTAAACCGATATGAAACGAATCCTGCTCATAATGACCGCTGCCTTTGCCGCAATCCTCACCAAGGCTGAGGTGAAGCTGCCCAGTTTCTTCGCAGACAACATGGTGCTGCAACAACAGTCGGAATGCAACATCTGGGGATGGACGGCCCCAAGCCAGAAGGTCACCGTATCTACATCGTGGGACAACCAGACAATTACGGCGACGGCCAGCCCCGACGGCCGCTTCAACGTCAGGGTGAAGACGCCCGCTGCCGGTGGCCCCTATTCCATCACTTTCCGCCAGGGCCGCGACCACGTGCAGCTGAGCAATGTGCTCATAGGCGAGGTATGGCTTTGTTCGGGCCAGTCGAACATGGAGATGCTGATGAAAGGCTATAAGGCACAACCCGTGGAAGGAGCCACCGAGGAGCTGCTCTCCTGTAACGACGACGGTCTGCGAATGTTCTATGGCAAGCGGTCGGCACAACTTGAGCCACAAGCCGACATTGCCGGCACGTGGCAAGCGTCAAGCACAGCCACGGTGCGTGAATTCTCGGCCACGGCCTATTTCTTCGGCAAGACCCTGCGAAAGTCGCTGGGTGTCCCCGTGGGGCTCATCGTCACTGCCTACGGCGGCTCAGCCTGCGAGGCCTGGATGAAAGCCGACTGGCTGAAGGCGTTCCCACAGGTGCAGCAGACCATCACCGCTGAAGACGTCGGGAAACTGCAGCAGCGCTGTCCCACGGCTCTCTACAACGGTCAGCTGTTGCCCCTTGTGGGCTATGGCATCCGTGGTGCCATCTGGTATCAGGGCGAGGACAATGTGCCCCGCTACGACTACTACGCCCCCTTGATGGCCCGGATGATTCAGGGCTGGCGCGACGAATGGCGGCAGGGCGACTTCCCCTTCTACTACTGCCAGATAGCGCCGTTCGACTATACCGACATTGACTGGGCCAAGTACAACAGCGCCCTGCTGCGCGAACAGCAATCGAAGGTAGAGACGATGGTGACAAACTGCCGTATGGCCGTGCTCCTCGACACTGGCATCAAGGACGTCATCCACCCTCGTAAGAAGCGTCAGGCCGGCGAGCGGCTTGCCCTGTTGGCATTGAGCCATACCTACGAGATGAAGGGTCTGCCCGAATATGCCACCTACGCCTCGGTCGAATTCAAGGGCGACACCGCCGTGGTGGCCCTCGACCGCTCGAAGGAGTGGGTCTACTTCGAGCATGGCAGCAAGAGCACGAACTTCGAGATAGCCGGCAGCGACCGCGTGTTTCACCCTGCCGAGGCATGGATCAGCCGCAACCGCGTCTACGTGCGCAGCAGCAAGGTGCCCCACCCCGTTGCCGTGCGCTATGCCTTCAAGGACTGGGTCGTTGGCGACCTGATGCACGACGGTCTGCCCGTCTCTTCGTTCCGCACCGACAACTGGTGACGGAATTGCAACGATTTGCGAACCACTAAAACAGTTCGATTGAGCCAATAGAATGTAAGGAAAATTCTGATTCGCAAAAAGAGCCGTACAACGGGACTTTGGGGAAAGGACAGCTTTGAGGGCAGAAAAGGACAGCTTTGAGGGTCAAAAAGCGGTACTTTTCCGCCCTCAAAGCTGTCCTTTACTTTTTGTAAGAAAATTCGTGTAAAGAAAATTCGCAATCCGCTACAGTCGTGCAAGGTTCGCTATCCTGTCAAGTTCCTTCATCGACAAGATAGTATTCCTTAGGGCCGAGGTTTTCACGGAGCTTGTTGATAGGTGCGCAATCCTTCAGCCACATCATCAGGAGTGAGGCCTAAGAGTTGCATCTGCCTGTAGAGCTCAGGAATCGTTTCGTTGAGGAAAAGCCGTCTGCGCTCCTTGAGAATCAGCTTACGTGCTCCCGGTTTGACATAGTAGCCCAAGCCACGTTTGTTGTAGATGACGTCGGCACGTGCCAATTGTTCGTAGGCTTTCACGGCGGTATTGACGTTCACTTCGAGCAGAATGGCATACTCGCGCACCGATGGAATACGCGATTCGTCGCCATAGGTGCCCACCACAATCTCGTCGCAAAGGCGGTCGGCCATCTGTTGGAAGATGGGGCGGTCATTATTGAACTTCATACGTTAAACCATTTATGTTGCACAACTTGCAATTTGCAGAACAACCGGTAGCTGAGCCAGAAGTTAAGTACGGTGAAAGCCGCCAGTATGAGTCCGAGAATCAGGTCGAAGGCCTCAAACGACATACCTTTGAGGTTCATGGCGAAACGTCTGATGGCGTCTTCGCCAATCATCACGCCAATATAGAATCCTATGGTGGTAAGCAGCAGACCGACTGCGACGAGCGTGATCGATGTCCAGATGAAGGGGCGATGGCGGTAGAACAAGCCACCCAGGACAAAGAGGCTTAACATCCAGATGCTGCCCACGAAAGATGAGAAGGTTTCGTAGTGGGGGGCGAATTGATGGCCCAGTATTTGAAGGCCGAAGACGATGCCTTCATGGCCGAAGACCAACTCTATCAGCGTTCGCAGGCATGTGGCTGCCACAAACATTACGTTGAGCAGAAGGGGCATAAGGATGCAGCAGTAGATGATGCGTGCCAAGAACTTCTCAAGGTTCGTGGCGGGCAGGGTCAGGACGGTGGTGCGCTGCTGTTTGGTTCGGGCGTTGCCCAGGATGCCAGTGGCATAGTAAGGAATCAGGAAGAGGAGGATGCTGATGCAAGTGACCATGCCAGCAAAGGTGGCTCCCATCCCTAATCCCTGCGAGAGGTCGAAAAGGGTGAAGCACGAGAACAACTGGATGCACAGAAAACCTACTAAAAAGGCAATGGCGGCAGTACTGATGCTCTTCTTTTCGGTCAGCAAGTTCCATTTCAGAACCTGCCAGAAACGATTCATATTGAAGTTTTTCATTTTACAAGTCCTTTCGTTACAGCGTTAAACAATATTTCGAGATTGATGGTGGTCTCAGGCTGGCCAGGCTCACGACGAGCCATGGTGATGTTGCCCTGCAAAGACGGCTCTGCATAGATGGCCGTGCCGTCATTCTGCTGCGGTGGGCGTACTTCAAAGACATAGCGGTCGGTGAGGTCGGCCACCGAGGAGTTGAGCAGCATACCCTCTACAGAGATAATGAGGATATGATCCAACAACTGTTCCACATCGTGCACCTGATGGGTGGAGATGAGGATGGTACGACTGTCGTCGGCCATCGACTCTGCCACGGCCTTACGGAACTGGCTCTTTGAGGGAATATCGAGTCCGTTAGTCGGCTCGTCCAACAGCAGCAAACGGGTGTTAGCAGCCAAAGCCACGCTCATGTAGACTTTCTTCTTCTGCCCCATAGAGAGTTGGCCCAGTTGCAAGTCGCTTTCCAGTTCAAAAGCCTCAAGGCACTTCTTCAGAATCTCATAGCTGAAACGGGGATAGAAAGGTTCCACCAGTTTAAGATAGCTGTTGAGCGACATGGGTGGCAGGTCGAACTCTTCGGGTACAAGGAAAATATCGGCCAGCACTTCCGCCTGACGGTCTTGCGTGGCGACCGTCGTCTCGCCCCGCATAAAAGTGACGGTACCCTGTTTCGGACGCAGCAGCCCTGATATCAGGTAAAGTAGTGTTGACTTACCTGTGCCGTTCTTGCCCAGCAACCCATAGATGCGTCCCTGGTCGATGTCTACAGAGAAGTTACTCAATACTGGGCGTTTTTGTCCGGAGTAACTGTAGGAAAGTTCCTTAACTTTAATCATAACAAAATGTATTAAGCGTTGATAATCAGTTGAATTTGTGTACCACCTTAATAGTACACTGCAAAAGTAGACATTTCCCTTCTTCCCACCAAACAAAATGGAAAGAAAGTGTTGCTATTAAACATTATTTAACCTTTCGAGGTCTACATTCGCGCCTTTCGCCCCTATAGATGATATTATTCATTAGATATGGGCAGCGAAAACAGATAGAACTACTGAAATTATATTTATGCATGACTAGACTGCATGTTTATGTAGTCAAAAGCCGTCAAAACTCGCACCGTTGTCATCAACCAGACTTTCGGTGTGATTTACGCGAGTTTTGAGACGTTTATGATTATACTGGTAATCAGTGGGTTATGAATTACACGCTTCCAAGATTACTGCCAGGCAGAAGCAAAATGGGCACTATCGACCTCCAAAAGCATTGTTTTACGTCTTTCAAAATTATGCTTTGCGACTTTCAAAGTTATGCTTTGCTTGACACAAAGCGTTGCTTCTCCCACTACAATGCATCACTTCGTGGTGCCGATGGCTGATTTCGACCACTTTGCAGCCCCCCCTTCCGCTCTGTTTTACGATTTCGGTTTGTCCTGATTCTTTATCACCCCCCTCCGAATATTAAAAATTTATTCATTTGGAAAGTTATGGTGCAGCAGGCCACGCTTTATCCTATCAATCGTTTATCTCATTAGTATTTTGCGCCCGCTGACAATATTGATGCCAAGTTGAGGCTTCGTCAAGCAACGTCCCTGAAGGTCGTAGGAGTCATTTGGAATGATGAATTCTGTACTTTGGATTTCCTTGATGCCCGCCGCGTTGGGGTCGGTATAGAGGATAGCGGTAAGCTCGGCACCAGACTGTCCGTCGGTGATGTGGACGTGAAATACGAAACTGGCCTGTGCCTCTTTGTCGGCCGATGCTTTATAGCGCAGGATCTGTCCAATGGTATAGTCGTTGCCGACGGAGAGTTTGCCAGGATACTGGCCAACGGAGAACGTCATGCTGGCAGGGGAGAACTCGCTGTACAGATAGCCATTGGCATATTCAGTGACACTGCCCGAGGCATTGAACCAGTGGCCATAGCCGTTGGCTGTACTACCACGATTGGCGTAAGCCTGCGTCATGGGGTTCATGGGGTAGAACATCACCTTGCCCACCGACGGGCCCGACGCCAGCCATGCCTGCATCTTGCTGCCGAGATGGGTCGGCATCAGCTGGAAAGCTGTGCACAGTTGAGCCTGAGCCTGGCCTGAGACCACCACGCTGACAGCATCGTAGGAGTTGCGTTTTGGCAGCCACACATCGTATGTCAGCACGATGTCGGCCACGTCGCGCCCATCAATCTCAGGTGCTGCATAAACCTGGGCCCTGCTTCCGAGTGTGGTGCCCTGAAGCGAAAAGCGGTAGGGCCACTGGTCGTCGTTGTTGACATTGTCATCCCATTTATGCTGAACATAGCTTGTGGGTGCAGGCAGCACGACGAGCCACAGCTGCTTGGTGTCGGCAGGGACAGTCATACTGACCTCACAGGTCGTCTCGGCAGTACCCTGGCAGTAGAGCGAGTCGTGCTGCAGATACTGGCGCGTGCCATCATTCAAGAGTGCCACATATCCCAGACGGAACCCCCGCCTGGTATAGTTGGAAGGACGGATATAGGTAGTGCGTGTGGACTTCACCCACTGTGCATCGCCGTTCATCATCTCTGCGGGATCGTCAGGAGCCAACTCTGATGCGGCAGGCAGCGCCGTAAAGCGTGTAGTGACCAATGTCCCTTCGGCAGGAACAGCGAGGGGGATGATATTAAAGCCCGAAGCCTGAGGCGCGGAGGCCAGCGCCACCTGCCAGGCGGTATCGCCCAAGGCCACACAGCGATAGTCGAAATCGCCCACAAACGACCTGCCGTAGCTTCGGCAAGCGTCGAAGTCCCAGGTAGCACAGCGTGCGGCATAGTCGTAGTAAAGCCGGAAGAGTCCCTTGGCATCAAGACCTTTCAATTTCATCAGCGCTTGGTTGAAGTCCGTAGCGTTGCCGCTCACCTGTCCCGTCATGGGCTGGTTCCACACCTGAGCCACTGTGGTGATGTCGTTATAGTGCTCACTCAGATAATAATGCAGCCAGTAGCTCTGATAGCGGTGCCACTCATGGGAAAAGGCCAGGTTGTGGCTCTTGCGGAAGACATTGAGGCTCTGACTGAACATCTCACCGGGATACGACTGGGCAGCCTGCCATTGGGCCGTCTGTTCCCAAATGGCCTGACCGCTGCCGCAAGGCAAATGGAAGCCCGTGTTGTCGGTCTGCGAGTCCCGATGTCCGCCATGCTCGGAAAAGCACATATACTGGAAGGAGTGTCCCACCTCGTGCGCCACCGAATGGCCTACAGGTTTACAGGCCGACGGTCCCAGCCACAAGGCGCTGACCTGATAGTCGTAGCCAGCGCCATAGCACACCCAGTCGGTGGTGTGATTGAGGAGCACCATCATCTTGTAATCCGAGAGGTTCGAGGCCACAGGGTCTACAAAGCCCAAATGGTTCATCTCCAAGTCATAAAAAGCCTCGCATTTCTGCAAGAGATCCTGCTCGTCGACCTTATACACCGAAGGCGACTCGGACGGTTTCTTGCTGCCATAGCCTTTGTCCCAGAACACTATCACGTTGTCGCTTTCCACGCTTCTGCTCTTCGACCACGTGTACTGGTTATCAGGGTCGCTCTCCCGATAGAGTAGCGAATCACTGGGCCAGGGATTCTTCCACTCATTGGGGATATAGACCGTTTTCTGCGCGTACATGCCGACAGCCGTAAGGCTCAACAGCATCAGGACGATAACAACTCTTTTCATTATTTCGGAAACCTGTTTTGACATATTATTATTAGGTTCGGATTAGGTCAACTTCATTCACTCCGCCACATGCGAAGATGAGCACATTACATCTTATTCCTGCGTGCAAAGATACGGGTTTTTCTTTATTTAAGCAAGTATACTTCACAAAATACATGGTTTTTATACACAAAGACATTGACTACCCTTACACCGCACCCGAGGCTTAGCAAGGGGTGGCATTCATTGGCATAATTAACCCGGAGACGAAGAAAAGCGGATTTTTCTTTTGTACTTCGCTCGTTTCTTCGTACTTTTGCAGCTGACTTTTCGCTAAACGAAAGCGAACATGAATCATAACAATACAGACTCCACCTCCTGCTCGGGCGCTCGGCCTCTGGTCGCTTGCTACCGAAAGGCTACGGGTAGGCGAGCAAAGCTCGGGAATAAGGCTACGGGTAGGCGAACTTGCTCGGGAATGGGGACGCAAGAATGGGGACGCAAGAATGGGGCAGAAGGTGGGGTCTGTAACTCTAGTTATATAGAAGCGATGAGGAAAAGTCTGATAATCATACTGCTGATGGCTGCGGGAGTGGCCTGTGGTGCCGACTACGTGCCACGCGACGTGGTGTGGACCACACAGAGCCGGAACAGCAGCGAGTCGATGCCGTGCGGCGGGCATGACATAGGGATGAACGTGTGGGTAGAGAAGGGCGACCTGCTGTTCTATGCACAACAGAGCGGCTGGTTCGACGAGAACAACACACTGCTGAAGGCAGGCCGCTGGCGGCTGCACATCGACGGGCAGCCCTTCGACCAAGGCGACTTCGAGCAGCGGCTGTGCTTAGACGAGGGGTGCATATATATAAGAGGTGGGGGCACGGAGGTGCGCCTGTGGGCCGACGTGGAGGAGCCGACGGTGTTTGCCGCAATCATATCGCAGCATAGCAGACGGGCAACGCTGAGCTACGAGAGCTGGCGCTACCGCGACCGACAGGTGACAAAGGCCGAGTGCCAGCAATGCTCTTACAAATGGCTCGTACCCGACGACTGCACCACCTTTGCCGACAGCATCGAGGCGAGCGGCGACTGCCTGACGTTCAGCCACAAGAACCGCCAGGAGACGGTGTTCGACTTCACCGTCAGCCGCGAACACCTCGATGCCATCAAGGATTCGCTCTACAACCCCATCGGCGGACTGCTGATGAAGGGCGCCATGTATGCCCCTGGCTTTCGCTTCACCGGCACCACGACCGGCACCTATGCCGCCACCGACTATCGCGCATGGAACTTCGTGGGCGACAGCATCAGGTCGGCGTGTGTCACGATAGACCTGCGCTACCTCAACCACCGACGCTATGAAATGGACGCCATCGACGGCTGCGGCACGGTGGCACCATTCGCCTTCCACAGCCTGAAGCCCAGCTACTCGCGACAGCGCAGCACTGCCTGGTGGCACCAGTACTGGCAGCGCAGCTGGATAGTGAGCAACACCCCCGACAAGCGTCTGCAGACCATGCTGCGCAACTACGAGCTGATGCGCTACATGCTGGGCTGCAACGCCCGCGGCGAGTGGCCCACGAAGTTCAACGGCGGACTCTTCACGTTCGACCCCCTCTACGTCGACTCCACCATGGCCTTCACCCCCGACTACCGCAAATGGGGCGGCGGCACCATGACGGCACAGAACCAGAGGCTGGTGTACTGGCCACTGCTGAAGAGCGGCGACTACGACGTGCTGCAGCCACAGCTGGACACCTACCGGCGGATGCTGTCAAACGCCGTGGCCCGAACCCGACACTACTGGGGGCACGGCGGGGCCTCGTTCACTGAACAGATCGAGAACTTCGGACTGCCCAATCCCGCCGAGTATGGCAAGCACAAAGAGGGCGATGACCTGGGCGTGGAGAAGAACAAGTGGCTGGAGCACGAATGGGACACGGCACTTGAGTTTGCCATGATGGAGCTGCTCTGTAGCAAAAGCCACAGGGCAGGATTCACGCTCACGCAGAATCTCCACCTGGCAGCGGCAACGAACCCCAGCAGTCAACGTTATGAACTCGCAGAAGAGTGTCTGCGCTTCTTCCTTGAGCATTACCAATGGGAGGCACGCAAACGGGGCGAGCAGCCCTTCGACGCCAAAGGCAGGCTGGTGATTTATCCCGGCTCAGGCTGCGAGACCTTCAAGATGGCCCGCAACGCGGCAAGCACCATCGCAGCCCTGCGCACTGTGGCAGCTGCCGTGGGCGACAAGACGCTGCTGAGCCGGCTGCCGGAGATTCCGCTGACCACGACCGCCAGTGGCAACACCTGCATAGCACCTGCCGAGAGCTGGGAGCGCATACAGAATACCGAGACACCACAGCTCTATCCCGTCTTCCCCTGGCGCACCTACGGCATAGGCCGACCAGGGCTCGACATTGCCCGCAACACCTACCTGAAAGACCCCCACGCCATTGAGATGCGCAGCACGAAGGGATGGAAGCAGGACAACATCTGGGCGGCCTGTCTGGGACTGACCGACGAGGCCTGCCTGCTGAACACCGAGAAGCTGGCCGACGGCCCCTACCGCTTCACGGCCTTCTGGGACCCCGGCTTCGACTGGGCACCCGACCACAACCGAGGCGGCGCAGGCATGATAGGCCTGCAAGAGATGCTGCTGCAAGAAGCCACCGACGGCACACCCATACTCTTCCCAGCATGGCCGCGACACTGGAACTGCCACTTCCGCCTCTACACCACCGGCGGTCATCGTCTGGAAGCCAGCATGGTGGACGGCGAGATAGTGCCAGGGAAGTACGATTAGCACCCCATCGCCAAGCTTGCAAGCTCCATTATCCGGCCAAATCCCATCACCGCCACAACAGATGAGAGACCCCTGAACAAGGTGAACGGAAACTGTTTTTGGAGGCCAACAAAAAAAGTTTTTCCCTCCTTCAGCCGCTTTTCTCTTGTTTTTCTTTTGCTGTTCGCCCACTTATTAGTACCTTTGCAACCGCTAAACATAAACATATATTGTAAATATGATCAAAATCACTTTCCCCGACGGTTCTGTTCGCTCGTATGAACAGGGCGTAACGGGCTTTCAGATTGCCGAGAGCATTTCGCCTGCTCTGGCACGCAGCGTACTCTGCTGTGGTGTGAATGGCGAGACCGTGGAGCTGAACCGTCCTATCATGGAGGATGCCAACATTGAGCTCTACAAGTGGGACGACGAACAGGGCAAGCACACATTCTGGCACACCAGTGCACACCTGCTGGCCGAGGCACTGAAGGAGTTGTATCCCGGCGTGCAGTTCGGTTTCGGACCTGCCATCGAGAATGGCTTCTTCTACGACGTGCTGCTGCCCAACGGCGAGAGCATCAAGGAGAGCGACTTCCCCAAGATTGAACAGAAGATGAAGGACCTGGCATCGAAGAAGGAGCCCGTGGTGCGCCGCGAGGTGGCCAAGGCCGAGGCCCTGAAGGAGTTTGCCGCCGACGGTCAGACCTACAAGTGCGAGCACATTGAGCAAGACCTGGAGGACGGCACCATCACCACCTATACGCAGGGCCGGTTCACCGACCTCTGCCGCGGCCCGCACCTCGTCGACACGGGCGAGATCAAAGCCATCAAACTGACCAGCGTGGCAGGCGCCTTCTGGCGCGGCGATGCCACCCGCGAACAGATGCAACGCCTCTACGGCATCACCTTCCCCAAGAAGAAGATGCTCGACGAATACCTCATCATGCTGGAGGAAGCCAAGAAGCGCGACCACCGCAAGATTGGCAAGGAGATGGAGCTCTTCATGTTCAGTGACAAGGTGGGCAAGGGCCTGCCCATCTGGCTGCCGAAGGGCACTGAGCTGCGTCTGCGACTGATGGATCACCTGCGCAAGGTGCAGAAGCGCTTCGGATATCAGGAGGTCATCACACCGCACATCGGCTCGAAGAACCTCTACGTCACCTCAGGCCACTGGGATCACTACGGCAAAGACTCGTTCCAGCCCATCACCACACCCGAGGAGGGCGAGGTGTATATGCTGAAACCCATGAACTGCCCCCACCACTGCGAAATCTTCGCATGGAAGCCCCGTTCATACCGCGACCTGCCACTGCGCATAGCCGAGTTCGGCACCGTATACCGCTACGAGCAGAGCGGCGAACTGCACGGATTCACACGTGTTCGCTCGTTCACACAGGACGATGCTCACCTCTTCTGCCGCCCCGACCAGGTGAAGCAGGAGTTCCTCAACGTGATGGACATCATCAACATCGTGCTCAGCGCATTCGGATTCGAGTTCGAGGCACAAATCTCGCTGCGCGACCCCAACGACCACGAGAAATACGTGGGCACCGACGAGGACTGGGCACTGGCCGAGCGGGCCATCCAGGAAGCCTGCCAGGAGAAGGGACTGCCCGCCAAGGTGGAATACGGCGAGGCTGCCTTCTACGGCCCGAAGCTCGACTTTATGATCAAGGACGCCATAGGCCGCCGCTGGCAGCTGGGCACCATACAGGTGGACTACAACCTGCCCAAGCGATTCCAGTTGGAATACACCGACGAGGACAACACGAAGAAGACCCCCGTGATGATTCACCGTGCACCCTTCGGCTCGCTCGAGCGCTTCACCGCAGTCCTCATCGAGCACACCAGCGGCCACTTCCCCCTGTGGCTCACCCCCGACCAGGTGGCCATTCTGCCGCTGTCGGAGAAGTACAACGACTATGCAAAGAAAGTACTCAAGGAGTTCGACCTGCAAGGCGTTCGCGGAAGCATAGACCTGCGCAACGAGAAGCTGGGCCGCAAGATTCGCGACAACGAGCTGAAACGCATACCCTACATGGTCATCGTAGGTGAGAAGGAGGAGGCCGAGGGTCTCGTATCCATGCGTCAGCAAGGCGGCGGCGAACAGGCCACCATGACCATCCAGCAGTTCATCGACAAGGTGAACGCCGAGGTGAAAGAGCAGACCAAGGACTTCTGAAGCAGACCTTCCTAGTCAGCCACTAAAGCCAACAAGGCTCACTTCGGTTGTGCCAGCAAGGAAACCCGGCTGACAAGAACACAGTGCAGCCCCATTCCCGACCAACGGCCGGGGATGGGGCTACGCTCATCATAACAGAGTCTGAAACAGACCCCGTCTACATGCTTACAACAAGGGATAGCTTAGCGTTTCCGCTTCAGAAAACTGAAGAGGCCACTGTAGTCGCGCCGCAACTTACGCACCATCAGGAAGGTGTCGATAGCCAGTGCGCTGTGGGAAATGATATTGGCAATAAACTCTCCGCGCGTCGACTCTTCACGCTTTACGAACAATTTGCCCCACAAGCCCTCAATGTGCTGCCCGTCGCGGTCAATCTGGCGACGCAACTCATCCTTCCGCTGGCGAATCTGCTCCAGCGTACGATAGTCTTTTATTCGGTCGGTTCGCATAAATAAAGCGGCGGGGGGGAAAATCAGTCCGACATAAGCAGGCGAGCCAGATAGCGCACCAGCGGCCGCTCTATCCAGGGCTTGCGGAAAGCGTAGAAGAAAAGCAGCAACACGCCGTGCAGTGCTGCCACGACAAAGGCTGCGGCCGTTATGCTCATGTAGTTCGACAGCCAGAACGTCAGCCCTAACGAGGCGAACAGCAGAACCACGATAAGAATGAGAAACAGCAGGATAGCCAAGGTGGCGGTTGTCAACAACCGCACCACCTTGTCTATCACGTCGAGCTTCACATACTCAGCCTGAAGACCCAAATAATGCTTCAGCGAAGCAATAAGCTCGGCAATCGTCTCAACGTTCTTGTCGCTCGACAGCATGTCTCAGTCGATACGTTCATCAATCGGCAGCAACCTCAAGGTCGTCCACCAGATCGCCAACATCCTTACGGTTCAGTTTGATGTTGTGCTTACGAAGGAAATCGTTCACCGTGTCGGAAATCTTTGCACGGGTCTCCTTGCCTTTCTCGGGAGCTGCCAGCACGCCGACAGCAGCACCTACCAATGCGCCACCAATGAATGCGCCAATGTAACCTAGTCCTTTCATAGTCGTTCTTTTTGTTTTAAGGGGTGGATAATGTGATCTTTCCGATGGCAAATATACACAAAATTTATTATACCACCATGAAAAACGCTGTCATTTTTTGTTAAAAACGTTAGATTTCGTATATTTAACAAAGTTTATGTACCCGTTTTACCGCTTTCTCGCTATTATTTTGTAATTTCGCAGCAAATATTCAATCAAACACAAAGATTATTATTAAAGTATGAAGAAGTACATCGTATTCTGTGCAGGTATCTGCCTCGCAATGTCGTTCACTGGTTGTGGTTCAAGCGAGAAAGCCTATCGCAAAGCCTATGACAAGGCTCAGGCCGCCCAGCAGGTTCAGCAACCCATCAATCAGCCCGTCAACCAGCCGGTGGTGACCGAGACTCCTGTCGTCACTCCCGTGCAAACAGTACCCAGCACACAGACTCAGGTTGTAGACAACTATGACAATGTCCGTGTACAGAAAGAGAGTGTGACAGTCGTCAACGGAGCCGGATTGCAGAACTACAGTGTGGTGGTGGGCTCGTTCTCGGTCATTGCCAATGCCGAGGGATTGCAGCAGCGCCTGAAGAATGCCGGCTATGCCGCTCAGATTGTAAAGAACGAAAGGATAAACATGTACCGCGTAATAGCAGCCACTTACAGCGACAAGGCCTCGGCTGCACAAGCCCGCGACGCCATCCTGGGGACACAGTTCAATCCCAACCGCGACGCATGGCTGCTGGCTAAATAAGTCAACGCACTTGGCACGCATACTGGCTATTGACTACGGTCGCAAGCGCACCGGACTGGCAGTCACCGACCCTCTACAGCTCATAGCCGGAGGGTTGGCGACTGTCTCTACTTCTGAGCTCTTCGATTGGCTCAAATCCTACACAGGACGCGAAGAGGTGGAGCGCATAGTCATAGGCGAGCCACGCCAGCCCAACGGACAGCCCAGCGAGAACCTGGAGCGAGTGAAGCAATTTGTGAATCGCTGGAGGAGAGCCATACCCCACATCCCCATCGACTACTACGACGAGCGTTTCACCTCAGTACTGGCCCACCAGACGATGCTCGACGCCGGCCTGAAGAAAAAGGCCAGGCAAGACAAAGCGCTGGTCGACGAGATCAGTGCCACCATCATCCTGCAAGACTACATGAAGTCGAGGAAGTGGTGAGAGCCACTCACTGCCAGCAGGATAGCGGTTCCCCGCAACAGCGCAAGTGCAAATCGTAATCAGGGTTTCCCGCAACAGCGCAAGTGCAAATCGTAATCAGATAATCCGCAAAACAAGACACTCACATGGTTTTACCTATATATATTTATGGCCAGCCCGTGCTGCGCAAAGTGACAGAGGACATCACCCCCGACTATCCCGACCTGAAGCAACTCATCGCTAACATGTGGGACACACTGGCCGAAAGCGAAGGCATCGGCCTGGCAGCTCCACAGATAGGACTCCCCATCCGTCTCAGTGTCATCGACCTGAGACCCCTGGCTGACGACATGCCCGAATACAAGGACTTCCACCGCACCTATATCAACCCCCATATCATTGAGAAAGACGACAGCGCCACCAGCACCTCCGAAGAGGGTTGCCTGTCGCTGCCTGCCATTCACGAGAAGGTGACCCGTCCCACGCGCATTCATGTGCAGTGGCAGGACGAAGACTTCCAGCCCCACGACGAGTGGGTGGAGGGCTATCTGGCCCGTGTCATGCAGCACGAGTTCGACCATTTGGAAGGCCACATGTTCATCGACCACATCTCCCCCCTGCGCCGCCAGCTCATCAAGAGCAAGCTGAAGGCGCTCACCCAAGGACGCTACCGCTGCGGCTACAAGACGAAGCCGGTTTTGCGGAAATGAGGAATGAGAAATGAGGAACGAGGAACGAGAAATGAGAAATGAAGAATGAGGCGTATGGGCTCTGCTCGTTTGCTTCTAATGAGATGCAAGAATGACGAACTTAGGATGAGGAATGAGAAAGACTTATCTCTATGGCCCAAAGCGGGGAGCCCATTTGCTACCGCGCCTCTTTCCTGCGGCCATGGCAGTCTGCTGCGCATCCTTTTCTGCGCAGCATTCTTCATTCTTCATGCCTCACTCTTCACCCCTCAAGCCCATGCTCAGCTGAACACCGACCGCCTCATCACCATTGGCCGCTCAGCCCTCTACTACGAGGACTACGTGGTCTCCATCCAGTATTTCAACCAGGCCATCACTGCCAAGCCCTATCTCTACGAGCCGTGGTTCCTGCGCGGCGTGGCCAAGTATAACCTCGATGACTTTGCCGGTGCCGAGCGCGACTGCACCGAGGCCATCGAGCGCAATCCCTACGTGGTGAACGTCTACGAGCTGCGCGGTCTGGCTCGCATTCAGCAGCAGAACTTCAGCGGTGCCATAGGCGACTACAACCGTGCCCTGCGCTACGACCCCATGAACCGCAGTCTGTGGCACAACCGCGTGCTCTGCCACATCCAGAACAAGGAGTACGACCTGGCCCTGTCCGAGCTCGACACCATTCAGGCCCGCTGGAGCAGCTACGCCCAGGCATGGAGCATGAGAGCCGACATCTATATGCAACAGCAGGACACCACTCGTGCCATCGTTGCCTTACAGCAGAGCCTCGACATCGACCCCTACGACGGTCACACATGGGCTGCCCGCAGCATTATCAGCCTGTCGCGCGAGGAATGGAAGGATGCCGAACACCAGCTCGACCAGGCCATTCACCTCATTCCCAAGAACGGCGACTACCACATCAACCGCGCCCTGGCCCGCTACAACCAAAATAACCTCCGTGGTGCCATGGACGACTACGACATGGCCCTCGACCTTGAGCCCAACAACTTCCTGGGGCACTACAACCGCGGACTGTTGCGCACACAGGTGGGCGACGACAACCGTGCCATCAGCGACTTCGACTTCGTGCTCCGCCTCGAACCCGACAACATGCTGGCCCTCTTCAACCGCGGCGTGCTGCTCGAACGCACCGGCGACTACCGCGGTGCGGTGAGCGACTACACGAAGGTCATCAACGAATACCCCGACTTCTGGACTGGCATAGAGTATCGTGCCCGCTGCTACCGCCGACTGGGCATGACGGCTAAGGCCGAGCTCGACGAGTTTGCCGTTTACAAGGCCCGCCTCTACAAGCACCTCTACGGCACCGACAGCAAGAAGAACAAGCGCGGACAGCGCAAGCGCAGCGACCGCGACCCAGACAAATACAACCAGTTGGTGGTGGAAGACGAACTGGAACCCGAGCGCGAATACGACAGTGAATATCGCGGAAAGGTGCAGAACCGCCGTGTCGAAATCGACTTCATGCCCATGTTCGCCCTGTCGCCCGAGCCTCCCGAACCTACGCTCAACACCCACCGCCCCTACGACCCGCTGGTGGAGCAGCAGAACGAGCGCAGCGAGACCCGTCCCATCTTCGTCAGCAACGCCCACATCTCCCTCTCCTCCACCCTCTCAGCCAACTACTTCGACTACATCGATTCGCTCTCCTCCGCCGTCGACCGCGCTGCCACCGTGCCGCTGGCCACACGTCTGGTGATGGCACGGGCCATTGTGCGCTCATGCCTGCAAGACAACGAGGGTGCCATAGAAGACCTGGCCACTTGTCTCAGCATCGACTCCACGCTGACATTGGCCCTATGGCAGCGGGCTGTGTGCCAGGCGAAGGCCAGCCAGTTCCAGTGGGCTGAAGGCAAGGACGTAGCCCTGAGACAGGCCAGCGCCATGAGCGACATGAACCATGCCCTGGCCTTAAGCCCCAATAATCCCTACCTGCTCTATAACCGGGGCTGCCTGTATGCCATGCAGCAGCAATACGACCTGGCCATTGCCGACTTCACCGCAACCTTGGAGGCCGACCCCCGACTGGCCGAGGCCTACTACAACCGCGCCATCTGCCTGCTGCGCACCGAGCGTGCCGCCGAGGCCGTCAGCGACCTGAGCAAGGCTGGCGAACTGGGCATCTACGATGCCTACAGCATCATCAAGAAATACCGTCCCAAGGCGTCTTCATCTTTAGGGAAAGAATAACCACACCAAAATCACCGTAGATTAAGAGCTAACAACGTCATTCTCAATCCAACTGGATTCTGAGAAATAGTTTCAAGCGGTTTGAAACTATGAGTCCGAAGGCCTCGGACTGCGAGTCCGACGGCTTCGGACTGGCAGTCCGAGGCCTTCGGACTAAATGGCGGGCCATCCGTCGGCAGTCCAGATGACCTTCCGCTGCACCAAGACACTGGCCCCTTTGAGGTTTGTACTGTATCCGTGGCAGATGAAGATGGTCTCACCCGAAGGCAGGTCGTAGGCGGCGCAGTGGCCGGCAGCCTCATATTCTTTCTTGTCGCCCTCGAGGAAGAGCGTGCCACCACCTTCGGTCATGGGCCGTCCATCGCGGTCGAGGTAAGGCCCGTCGACCGTGCGCGACCGTCCCACTGCTACGCGGTAGTTGCTCTGCGCCCCTCGACAGCAATAGTCCCAGCTGACAAACAGGTAATAGTATCCGCCATGCTTCAAGATGAAAGGGGCCTCGATAGCGTTCGGACCGGCATACTCCGACGTGGGGTTTTTCGGCAGACTGGTGGCATCGGCGTTCTGTCCGTTCCTGCCCCGCAAGCTGTTCGGATGGTAGCGACGTGCAATGGTGCGTGGCTTGATGCCCTTGGCCATGTGCATGGTGGAGTCGAGCGGTGCCAGCTGTATGCCGTCCCAGAAGGAGCCCCAGACCAACCAAGGGCGGTCGTCATCGTCGATGACGAAGTTCGGGTCGATGGCATTCCAGTTGTCGCGTTCCTCGCGCGAGGCCACTATGCAGCCTTCGTCATACCACATTCCGGATGCCAGCGAGCGCGATGATAGCAGCCCTATGGCCGAGCCGTTCTTGCCAAAGGTGGAGCAGCTGTAGGCGAGCCACCACCGTCCGTGCCATCTGATGACATCGGGTGCCCACACATGATGGCGGAAGCCTGGCACGGAGTCGTGCGTCCATTGGGGTATGACCGTCATCACGGGCTCGGCCTTCACCGTCCACGTCTTGCGGTCGCGCGACGTCATCTGCTGTATGCCCATGCCTGTGGCATAGAGGTAGTAAGTACTGTCTTCGTAGGCCATCACGGGGTCGTGCACCATCACCGTGTCAGTCTGGAAGGTTGTGCGGCGCAGGTGTTGGCGCTGGGAGTGGGCGACATGACATGTCGCCATACAGAACAGGATTGCTACAAATAGTCGGGTCATCATTATTAAGTCTTAGGTTCTTCCGTTTTTGTTGTATTATAGTCTTTTCGCCTTCAGGTATCACCGCCTTGAAGTCAGTAAAGCAGCAACAGACCGGCGAAGCCAGCCAGGGCAATCATCTTGATGGGGTTTATCTTGAGCACCTTCGTACCGACGAATGTGGCCAGGAAAAGGAACACGCTGATCCAGAACTGCCAGGGATTCTCGGCCGGTGTAGAGAAATTCTCCTTGGTGCAGAGCAGCAGCGTGGCAGCGGCCAGCAGCCCCACCACGGCCGGACGAAGACCGGCGAAGACACTCTCCACGGCGGGTGTATGCATGTACTTCAGGAACATCTTGGCAATGAGAATCATCAGTATGAGCGATGGCAGCACCAGTGCAAACGTGGCCAAAAACGACCCCAGCATGGACATGCCCTCGCCGTAGCCGGCATTGTGGATGGCGGTGTAGCCGCAATAGGTGGCCGAGTTGATGCCGATGGGGCCTGGCGTCATCTGACTGATGGCCACGATGTCGGTGAATTCGCTCGTTGTCATCCATCCCCAGCGGTGCACCACCTCGCCCTGTATGAGCGACAACATGCCATAGCCGCCGCCAAAGCCGAAGAGACCTATCTCGAAGAACGTGATGAAGAGGTAGAGGAATATCATTCTGTGGGCTTGATGAGTTGACCGTAAACGTAGCCGCCGATGCCAGCAGCCAAAATGATGAAGATGGGCGACACGCCCAGAAGCCAAATGGCCACTGCGCCGCCTATGGGAATCCAGCAGTTCACCAGCGAAATCTTGGCCGAGCGGGCCAGATTGAACGTCGGCACGGCAATGAGGGCCACCACTGCGGGACGTATGCCACGGAAGATGGCCGCCACCACGGGATTGTCCTGAAACTGCCGGAAGAACATGGCTATGGCCAGGATAATGAGAAACGAGGGCAGCGCCGTGCCTATGGCACAACTCACAGCCCCCGCCTTCTTCCTGAGTTTATAGCCTATGAAGGTGCTGATATTGATGGCAAACACGCCCGGACAGCTCTGCGCTATGGCAATGAGGTCGAGAAACTCCTCCTTCGACACCCACTGGTGCTTGTCCACCACCTCCGTCTCGATGATGGGAATCATGGCATATCCACCCCCAAGGGTGAACATGCCAATCTTAAAGAAAGTCTTTGCCAGTTCAAATAGCATTCTCCACCCACTTCCTTGCATTAACGAAAGCCTCAATCCACGGAGTCACCTCGTCCATGCGTTTACCCACTGGATACCAGGCGCACTGCCATGGGAAGATGGCACGCTCCAGGTGTGGCATCATGCACAGGTGACGGCCATCGGCAGAGCAGATGCCAGCCACGTCGTAATCGGAGCCATTAGGATTGGCAGGATAGCCGTGGTAGTTGTACTTGGCTATGACGTTATAGGTGCTTTCGGCCTCGGGCAGTGAGAACTTGCCCTCTCCGTGAGCCACCCACAGGCCCAGTTTCGTGCCGCTGAGCGAGCCGAACATGACGCTTTCGTTCTTGGGAATCTGCACGGTGATGAACTCGCTCTCGAACTTGTGGCTGTCGTTGTGCAGCATCTTGGCACCTGGTGCGCCGGTGAGCCCCAGTTCCACCATCAGCTGGCAACCGTTGCAGATACCGAGCGAGAGGGTGTCCTTTCGGGCATAGAAGCGGTCGAGAGCCTCCTTGGCCTTGGGGTTGTAGAGGAAGGCACCAGCCCAGCCCTTAGCCGAGCCGAGCACATCGCTATTCGAGAAGCCGCCGCAGAACACGATGAAGTTCACGTCGTCCAGCGTCTCACGACCAGTGATGAGGTCGGTCATCATCACATCCTTCACGTCGAAGCCGGCCAGATACATCGAGTAGGCCATCTCACGCTCGCCGTTGGTGCCCTTCTCACGTATGATGGCAGCCTTGGGAGCATTGCCGCTTGTTGCTGTGCCACTGCAACCTGCCGAGCGGCGAGGATCAAGGCCGTAGTGCTTCAGTGTGCCCTCGAAGTGGCGGGGGAACTTCATTTCCAGCGGTTGCTGCTTGTAGTTCTCGTAGCGCTCGCGGGCCTTGCCGTTGAAGCTCTGGCGACGGTCAAGGAGATAGCTCGTCTTGTACCACACGTCGCGCAGGTGGTCGATGTCGAACGAGAGTTCTTCATCGCCAACCTTCACCACGATGTCGCGGCTGTCCTCCACGGGATAGCCTATCTTGGCATAGCCTACGCCCAGGTCTTCCATGAGTTCGCGGAACTCAAACTTGTGGGCATCGCTCACCTCAATGACCACACCCGGATTCTCGGCGAAGAGGGTCTTCACCACGTCGCCATCGGTGCAGAGGTCGTGAAGATTGATGTGCAGTCCGCCACGTGTGTTGGCAAAGCACATCTCAAGCAGGCAGGTGATGAGGCCGCCGGCCGAGATGTCGTGTCCGGCCTCCACCCATCCGCGCCGTATCAGCTCCTGCACGGCGTTGAAGGCATCAGCAAAATACTCGGCATCCTTCACCGTGGGCACGTCGTCGCCCACATGGCCCAGGCTCTGTGCGAAGGCAGAGCCGCCCAGACGCTGCTCGTCGAAGGAGAAGTCGATATGATAAAGCGAACTGTTCTTATTGTTGTTCAGCACGGGGCTCACCACCTTGCGGATGTCGCTCACCTCGCCACCGGCACTGACAATGACCGTTCCCGGCGATATGATCTTCTCGCCATTGGGGTACTGCTGCGAAAGCGAGAGGGAGTCTTTGCCCGTGGGAACGTTGATATGCAGGTCACAGCAGAAGTCGCTCAGTGCCTTCACAGCGGCATAGAGGCGTGCATCCTCGCCTTCCTGCGAGCGGCAGGGCCACATCCAGTTGGCGCTCAGACTGACGCTGGCCAGTCCTTCACTGAGCGGAGCCCACACGATGTTGGTCAGGGCCTCGGCCACGGAGAGCACGCTGCCAGCCTCGGGCGAGGCCAGTCCTGCCTGTGGTGCGTGGCCTATGGCGGTGGCAATACCCTTCTGTCCACGATAGTCGAGGGCCACCACGCCGCAGTCGCTCAGCGGCAGTTGTATGACGCCCTGACACTGCTGACGTGCAATCTTTCCCGTCACGGAGCGGTCGACCTTGTTCGTCAGCCAGTCCTTGCAGGCCACAGACTCGAGCTGGAGCACGCGCTCAAGATACTCGTTCAGCTGTGAGCCTTGGGTGGAATAACTGACGGGAGCGTAGTGATGCTCCACGGTATTGTCGCGCATGATGGTCTTTGGCGAGTGCCCGAACATCTGAGCCACGTCAAGGTCGAACGGTTTCACGCCGTCGCCCTGCCGGAACGAGAAGTGGGCGTCGCCAGTGGTCTCACCGACGACGTAGAGCGGTGCACGTTCACGCTCAGCAATGCGCCTCACGTGGTCAATGTGCTTCTCGTCAATCAGCAGGCCCATGCGCTCCTGGCTTTCGTTTGCAATAATCTCCTTCGACGAGAGCGTCTTGTCGCCGATGGGCAGCTTTGTCATGTCTATTTCGCCACCACATTCCTCCACCAGCTCCGACAGGCAGTTCAGGTGTCCGGCCGAGCCGTGGTCGTGGATGGACACAACGGGGTTCACGTCTTCCTCGCAGAGTGCACGCACCAGATTGTAGGCGCGCTTCTGCATCTCCGGATTGGCACGCTGCACGGCGTTGAGCTCGATGCCATTGCTGTAGCGGCCTGTGTCTACGGACGACACGGAGCCGCCTCCCAGACCGATACGATAGTTATCGCCACCGACGACAACGACCTTGTTGCCCTTCTGCGGCTCCTTCTTCAGGCAGTCGCGCTTGGTGCCGTAGCCCACGCCACCAGCCAGCATGATGACCTTGTCGTAGGCATACTTGGTGGGGGCCGGCAATCCGTTCTCTGCCGTTTCCTGATGTTCGAATGTGAGCACGGAGCCGCAGATTAGCGGCTGCCCGAACTTGTTGCCGAAGTCGCTGGCGCCGTTCGATGCCTTGATAAGTATCTGCTCGGGAGTCTGGTAGAGCCAATCCCTCACGGGCAGGATGTCCTCCCAGTCGCGTCCTCCGTCAATACGTGGATAAGCGGTCATATAGACGGCCGTGCCTGCTATGGGCCACGAGCCTGTGCCTCCGCCCATACGGTCGCGTATCTCGCCGCCGGTGCCTGTGGCAGCGCCGTTGAACGGCTCCACGGTGGTGGGGAAGTTGTGGGTCTCGGCCTTCAGCGAGATGACGCTCTCAATGTCCTTCACGCGGAACCAGTCGCTGGTGCTTTGGTCGGCGGGGGCGAACTGCTCCACCACGGGGCCTTGTGCGAAGGCCACGTTGTCCTTGTAGGCCGAGAGTATCTTGTTGGGGTTCTCCTGTGTGGTACGCTTTATCATCTGGAAGAGCGACGATTCCATTTCCTTACCGTCGATGATGAACGTGCCACCGAAAATCTTATGGCGGCAGTGCTCCGAGTTAATCTGTGCGAAGCCGAAAATCTCGCTGTCGGTCAGCGGTCGGCCGTTCTGTTTCTCCAGCCCGTGCAGGTATTCTATCTCTTCGGGCGAGAGGGCCAGTCCCTCCTGCTCGTTGTATTCCTCCAGATTCTCCACATGCTTGATGGGCTCGGGCTTGATGTTCACGGTGAAGATATCCTGGTTCAGCCCCTTGTACAATCGCTGCAACATGGGGTCATGGTCGGCCTCCTCGCTGTCTACGGCCCAGTATTCCTCAATACGCGAAATACCGCTCAAATTCATGTTCTGCGTAATCTCTACGGCATTGGTCGACCACGGTGTGACCATCTCCCGTCGCGGGCCGATGAAGAAGCCCTCCAGCGCCTGAGCCTCTACGGGCTCGGCATTGCCATAGAGCCAACACAGTTCCTGTACTTCGTCTGGATTGAGCTGATGATCCACCTCGGTGGCAATCACGCTCTGATTAGGAGTCTTGAAGAAAAGAATCATATTATTATTAAGATGTTTGTTATTTGCCTGCAAAGGTACGCTTTTTTTTTCGTATTGCCCCACTTTGGCCCTTTGTTTTTTTGTCTATGTGGCAGAAAAGTGGTAATTTTGCCGAACGATGACTACAACGACACATCCATTCGCCTTGACGCTGCTGGCATGGTTCCGCCAAAACGGTCGCTGCCTGCCCTGGCGTTCCACCCGTGACCCCTACGCCATCTGGCTGTCGGAAATCATTCTGCAGCAGACACAGGTGAAGCAGGGCTGGGCCTACTGGGAGCGTTTCATGCAGCAGTGGCCCACGGTGGAAGCATTGGCAGCAGCCACCGAGGACGATGTTCTGCTGGCGTGGCAGGGCCTGGGCTACTACAGCCGCGCCCGCCACCTCCACGCTGCGGCTCGCCAGGTGGTGGTTCTTGGCGGATTTCCCCGCACCATCGAGGGGCTGAGACGTCTGAAGGGTGTGGGCGACTATACGGCAGCGGCCATCGGCTCCATCGCCTTCGACCTGCCAGCGGCAGTGGTCGATGGCAATGTCTACCGCGTGCTGAGCCGACATTTTGGCATCGCCACACCCATCAACACCACCGAGGGGAAGAAGGAGTTTGCGCTGCTGGCACAGGAGCTGCTGCCGCCTGGCGAGGCTTCGGCATACAACCAGGCCATCATGGACTTCGGTGCCACGCAGTGCACGCCGCAGTCGGCCGAGTGTGACCGCTGTCCACTGCTGGCAACGTGTGTGGCCGCGAGCCAGGGCACGGTGGGTGAGCTGCCTGTAAAGCTAAGGACACTGAAGATTCAGGAGCGCCACCTGTGCTACGTCTATGTGCGCTGCCAAGGGCAGACGGCCATACACCGCCGGGGCGAGGGCGACATCTGGCAAGGTCTGTGGGAGCCCTGGCTGGTGGAGACGCCCCCAGAGGGTGCAGTGGCGCTGCGCATGAACGTGAAGCATGTGCTGACCCACAGGCGCCTCCTTGCCGACTTCTACCTGCTCGAGACCACTGTGCGCCCCACCCTGCCCCCCGACTACATCTGGATAGCCGAGGACGACCTGCACCGCTACGGCGTGCCCCGACTGGTGGAACGACTGCTGGAAGAGGTTCGCTGATACAAAAGTCACTGATTACCAGCAGGACTTAAACCCGTGAAATCCGCTAAAGCCGTTGTTAAGGAACAAATATAGTTTTTAGAACAACGAATTTCACAAATTAAACGTATTTCCAAGTTACTGATCATAAGCGGGGCTAAATTCGTGAAATTAGCGAAATTCTCCGTTAGAATATTAACGAATTTTCTTTACATCAATATTTTGACAGAAAGGGAAGGACAGCTTTGAGAGGCAAAAAGCACCGCTTTGAGGGGCAAAAAGCTGTCCTTTTCCACCCTCAAAGCGGTGCTTTTCCAAAAGTCCCGTTATACGGTACTTTTCAAGTATTTGAATTATCCTTACATTCTACTTGTTCAATGAAGCTATTTTTAGCGGTTCGCAGATAATTGTAATCATTGAAGAAAGAAGGCTCATTGAGTAATACCCAAGTCGAACTCACGTTGAATAGACTGAATGCCCTGGTGGTTGATGTCGAGCTGACGCACCTCTTCAAGATAGCGCAGCGCCTGCTTCTTGTCGCCCAAGCCGAAATAGCCGAGGGCCAACATGTACTGGCAGTGAATCTTGTTCTTGCTGTCGAGTGAATCCTCCCAGATGAGCAGGTCTGGCAGCGAGACGGCGAAATAGTCCATCACCACCTGGTCGAAGATGTGCTGCTTGCCATAGTTCACCAGCTTGTAGAACCTGCCGTTGGCCTCGCCCAGACGGCCCAGCTTCAGCAGGGCCAGTCCCTGATAGAAAATCTTGTCGGGCTTGGCGTCGTTGTAGTACAGGGCAGCGGCTGGCTCCTGCGGGCCCTGCGTGGCTTTCTCCCAGTACTCGCGGGCCTTGGCTCTCAGTGAATCATGGAGTGTGGCTGACGAATCGCCAAGGTTCTGACCGTTAGCTGCCGAGGGGACACAAGAAGCGGCCTTCATGTCGTAGGCCATGCCGAGAAAAAAGTAGAAGTCGTTCTCCTGGGCACCATAGAGTTTGCCCTCGCCAAGATGGTGGGGATACTCGAGGCACTGGGTCAGCAGGTCGATTGCACGGTCGCAGTCGTGCCGGGCAAGGGCTTGTTTTGCCAGCTCCACCCTTGCCGTCTGGTACTGTGCGGGCACCTTGCCCTCGCCGCCTTCCCAGGGGTGGAACTGGTGGCTGTCGAGTTTCTGCATGGCTTCCTCGTGTCGTCCCAGCTGATTCAGCAGCGTAATCTCCTCGAGCACCAAGTCGTCGCGCTGGCTGATCAGCTGCGGATACTGCTGCAAGAAGGCCAGCCGCTCGGCATGAGGCTTCTGCAGGCGCTTGTAGAGCTGGTCGAGCTCCATCAGCACGCGGGCGTCGCTTTCGTCCAGATGGAAGGCCCGCTCCATGTACTCCAGTGCCTCTTCCTGGCAGCCCTGCTTGTTGAACCGTGCCAGGGCCAGGTTGCGCCACACGGTGGGGAACTGCGGGTCGAGCCGGGCTGAAAGTTCCCAGTTCGCGATGGCGACGTCGTACTGGCGGGCGGCATAGTAGAGGCAGCCCAGATAGAAGGGAGCACGGGCACCGTCGGGATGGCACGCCTTGGCCGATTCAAGAGCCAGGACGTCTTCCAGGCGGTTGGGGAAGCAGCAGTCGGGCTTCATGGTGTCGGCCTTAGCAAAGAGGGCCTTGGCTTCATCGGTGGCGCCCATCATCAGGGTGGCATAGCCCAAATAATAATAGGTGAGCGGATGCTGTTCCTTGGCCAGCTGCAATATGTCGACCATCTCTTGCCACAGGCCGGCCTGAGCATAGTCGAGGGCCAGCTCGTGGTAATTGAAGACGCTGTCATGCATCAGCCTTGTCATGTGCTCAAGGACAGCTTCATCGTTGGTCAGCAGATACTCCTCGTACATGCAGCCATAGTTGAAGTGGTCGAGCTTGTAGTCCTCGCTTATCCATGAAGGCAGCTCTCCCTGGCGTCCGAGCTTGCGCAGCACGGCAGCTTTCAGGGCTCGCGCCTTGTGGTTGCAGCCGTTGAAGATGAGACAGCGGTTCAGCTCGTCAAGGGCATCGTTGTAACGCCCTTGGCTGACGCTGATACAGGCGGCCTCGAAATAGCCGGCATCGGCCCAGCCTTTGTTCCAGGTGGATTTCCAGAACAGCTCGTAAGCCTCATACTGTCGGCACTGATATTTCAGACAGAGGGCCAGATTGAAAAGGGCCTCGCCGTCGTAGGGGTTCGGGTTGCGCTTCTGCCATATCTTCACGGCCCGCCTCAGATAGGGCTCAGCCTTGTCGAAACGTCCGCGGCGCAGATACCACACTCCCGTCTGGTTGAGGCAGCGCACATCGTTGGGGTCGCGGCGCAGGGCCTCCTCATAGTAGTCGAGGGCGCTCCACGTGGCGTGGCGATATTGCTCCAGATGGAGGCCGGTCAGGTAGAGCTGGTCGTTCGTCTTGGTGTCAGCAGGTGGCAGAGCGGCCTCGGCAGCATCGGGGATGGGACGGATGTCGTCGGGCTCGGCAAACCATGTCAAAAGGGGTGAGGGATGTGAGGTAAGGGGGGAGAGGATGGTAAAGAGCAGGTCGTTCATGGTGGCGCCCTTTACGCCGACCGTCTGTTCAAATACCGCCTCTGGCGAGAGCGTCACCGTCTGGTCAAAGTACTTGTCGCCCTTCTTGCTGCAGAGCGTCACGCGTACCGTCTGTGCCGACGTTGCCAGCACCTTGAACGTCACCTGACCAGGGGCCGCCTCGTCGATGTTCATCACAAGGTCTTTCGTGGCTTGCTTCACGATGCCCAGTTCACGGTAAGGCATGAAATACTGCGTGAACTGCTTCTCCTCGTAGGGCATCAGCCAGGTGAAGTCGGGCTGGTTCTCGGTATAGACACCGGCCATCAGCTCAATATAGGGGCGGAAACCCTGGCGAATGCTGCCGGCGGGCAGCCCATCGGTCGCTGACGCGCAGTCGGTAAGGTTACGATCCCATGCCCGGCCGAAGTCGCCGTTGCCCCACGTCCACTGCTTCTTGCCAGGCGAGAAGTGGTGGCTGGCCACGTGGAGCATTCCACCGTGGGTGTCGTTCTCGTAGCCTCCCTCGAAGTCGTACTTCGAGTTCACGGCCATGTAGCTGGTAGGAACGGGGATGTTGCGATAGTTCGAGATGTCCACGCCGGCCGAGTAGTCCATCTTGTAGTAGGTGCCTGTGGCAATGGGGAAACTGGAAACGGCACGCTTGCCATGATCGAAGACGGCGTTGACATCGGGCGGGAATACGCTCTGGTAGTCGTCGTTCACCTCAACGGCTGGGTTGGCCCACCAAAGGAACGTCTGCGGCAGCGGTGTGCGGTTGCTCACGCGGCCCTGAATCTCCAGGTAGGCACACCCTGGGCGCAGGGTGAAGCCGGCGGCACCTTTCTGGTGGAACATGCGTTCCATCTCGTTCACCCACACCGTCACTGAGCCATCCTCGTTCTCCACGATGGTGCTGTCCACGGGCATGTAGGTCGAGGGACGGTGATGCTGGGGCCAGTTGAACTCTATGCCGCCGCTGATCCAGGGGCCGAGGAGTCCCACCAACGCGGGCTTGACCACGTGGTTATAGTACACGAAGTGGCACTGCTTGACCTTGTCGTAGGCCATCTGCACACGACCGCCCAGCTCGGGCAGCACCATCACCTTGATGTATTCGTTCTCAAGCCAGATGGCCTGCCACTCGTGCGGCGTCGGTTCGTCGCTCATCGTCTCAATGACGGGATAGGGATAGACGACGCCACTCGAGCCTTGATAGACGCGCTTTTCGAGGAACATCGGATTCTTATCCGGCTTTCCCACTTCATAGGTTGGAATGGTCACCAACTCTCTCCATGCTTTTACAGACATAGCTTTATTGTTTTGTAGTTTCGATGTTTCGACATATCAACATTTCGACGTTTCGCTATTTCGTCATTTCGATACTAGTTCCTTCTCCAGTTCCTCCAAGGTCTTGCCCTGGGTCTCAGGACAACGACGCAGCAGGAACACAAAGGCACAGGCGCAGATGGCGGAATAGACCCAGAAGGTGCCGCTACTGCCCAACGCAACGTTCATCGACGGGAAGGAGAAAGTCAGCGTGCAGCAGCCTACCCAGAGGGCAAAGGTGCAGGTGGCCATGGCAACGCCACGGATGCGATTGGGGAAAATCTCGGCCAGCAATGTCCAGGTGACAGGGCCTAACGTCATGGCATACACTGAGATAGCTGCCACCACGAGGGCCACCATCGCCACACCCGTCACGCCGAAAAAATAGCAGGTTCCCAGTATGAGGTAGATGAGGCCCAGCCCGCCTGCCCCCAAGAGTATGAGGGTGCGTCGACCCCATTTCTCGATGGTATAGAGGGCAAGAATGGTGAACAGCACATTGGCGATGCCTGTAATAACGATGTTGATAAACATGCCATCGACATCAAAGCCTGCCACCACGAAGATTTCCTGAGCATAGTTGAAGATGACGTTCGTACCGCACCACTGCTGGAACACGGCGATGACGAGGCCCAACAGCAACACCTTGCCATACTTGCTTTGGAACAGTTCCTTAAGCCCCGCCTCCTGGTCTGTGTGTTGTATTGTTCTCATCTTTATCTTCAGATAGACAGGCGACTCAGGAATGAAGAAACTCATCAAGAGGAACAAGGCCGCAGGCAACGTCTCGGCCCAGAACATCCATCGCCATCCCCATTCTACGTTCCACATCTGACTATCGGCCACGGAGGTGTCGCGTGCCAAAAGCATATTGACTATCTGTGCCGCCAAGATGCCCAAGACGATGGTCATCTGGTTCAGGCTGACCATGCGTCCGCGTATCTCGGCCGGGCTCACCTCGGCAATGTACATCGGTGACAGGGCTGAGGCCACGCCGATGCCCACACCACCCACGAAACGGGCGATGTTGAACAGGGTGAAGTCGTTGAACAGGCCCGTGGCAACTGCCGACACCGTGAACAGCACTGCCGACAGCATCAGCAATGGCTTGCGTCCATACCTGTCGGCAGCGGCTCCCGCCACCATGGCACCAAAGAGACATCCCACAAGGGCCGTCGACATGGCGACACCTTGCATCAGCGGCGATTCGGTAATAGCGAAATAGATTTCGTAGAACGGTTTAGCACCGCCGATGACCACCCAGTCGTAGCCGAAGAGCAGTCCGCCCATAGCCGACACGGCGCAGATAAAATACAGGAATCCTTTTGACTGTTTCATAATGTCTTTGTGATGGTTATGCTCTTGATGCTTTCCCCTGGCGTCTTGTCAGCCTCGCGGGGCAGATAGATGGGTGCGCTGGCCTGCAGGGGCAGGATGCGCAGTTCCAGTTCCTTAGTACCTTTTGGCAGTCGCCATAGCCCGTAGAGGAAGGGGCGGCCGTACTGGAAGTTATCGGCAACGAGATGCCCGTTAGCATACAGCCGGGCACAATCGCCCTGATAGGCGATGCTAAGGAGCTTACCCCCGGCCTCCTGCGATGAGAGGGGGAGCTCGATGCGGTAGACAGCAGCCTGCTGCCAGTCGTCTTCCGACGGAGCCTCGGCCACCTTCGCCTTTCCCTTTACAATCGTTCGCAGCGGGCCTGCCTCCTTCACCTTGGAGACGACAGGAGCCGCGTACTCCTGGGGACAGTCTCCACCATTGCTTAGGAACAGATGCCCGGCCTCCTGCCTTGTGAGCAGATAGACGTTGCCGACGACAGGTTTCGTCGTGCCCCGTGGCTTGACGTTCTTCAGCGTCTTGCCGTTCTGCATACAGATAGTGGTGGGCACGCCGTCAACCTGCATCATATAGATATTGCCATCACGTTTGGCCACGAGTTGTGCCGTGGCGTAGCGTATGCCATCGATATTGACGGGGAAGACAGCCATACAGCCCGAGGGAATGTTGAGGCGCGACAAGACGACTCCACACGCTGCCAGCTCGACGTTCTTCTTCGCCGACAGGTTCTGCAGGCGCTCGTAGTTGTTGATGAAGATGAATCCGCTGTCGTCCTTATAGCGGACAGCCCAACGCAGCTCCGCATCGTCACCCTTCTTCAGGTCCTGCTGGGCAGGGAAGGTGGCCTCCATCGGTGCCAGCGTCTCAGCCCAGTCGTGCATGAAGAGGTGCAGTGGTCGCAACATGTAGTACTGTGGGTAAGGCTGTCCGAATTCGCCCAACGGTGCCTGGAAGTCATAGGTCATCACAGGCAGGTCGTTGTTGGCCGTGCCCAGTGTGCGCTGCGTCTCGTTCAAGGTGATGCCCGTAGTGCTTCGGGGGTTAGTGCCACCGTGGTACATATAGTACCCCAGCAGGTTCGAGCCGCTGCCCAGTTTGACGATGGCCAACGAGTAGCAATCCTCAGGGTAGATGTATGGCCTGCGGTGATAAGCCGTAGCCATGCCGCCGCCCAGTTCGCAGGTGAAATAGGGATAGTCCTGGTCGCCCTTGGTCACCGTCTCTCGCTGCTCACCGAGAATGTCGGTGCCGATAGCCGTGCTGGAGCGGAATGCCTTGAAATTGAACGCCTTGTAGTAGTTGCCCGCACTTTCACCAGTCGATTTCTCCCAAAAGCCGTCGGCATAGTCGCCATAGAGTGGCACCATCTCGCCAAAGGGAACTGGCTTCGACAGTTCGGGCCAGCCTGTCCGGGTGTAGAAAGGCAGGTCGAAGCCTATCTGGAGTGCTATCTTCTTCAGCGCCATGAGGTAGTCGCCTGAGCCACGATACTCATTGTCGAACTGACAGGCGATGAGGGGGCCTCCGTCCTTCCACTGCAGACCCTGAACCTGCGTAAAGATCTGACGATAGAGCTTCTCGACGTAAGCCAGAAAGCGGGGGTCAGTGCTGCGCAGTTTAACGGGCTTGCCACCACCCTCTTCTCCTGGGAGAGAGGGAGAGGGATTCCACAACCAGTCGGGGATGCCGCCATTGCGCACCTCGCCGTGGCAGAAAGGTCCTACCCTGATGATGACTGGCATCTCCTGCTGCTTGCACACCTCGAGGAAGCGTCGCAGGTTGCGCTGGCCGCTCCAGTTGAAGATGCCTTCCTGCTCCTCCACGTGGTTCCAGAACACGTAGGTGGCAATCATGGTCACGCCCCCCTCTTTTATCTTCCTCACCTCATTGGCCCATTCCTCGGCGGGTATGCGCGAATAGTGTACCTCGCCCATGACTGGACAGACGCGTCGACCGTCGATGACCAGGCTATGACGGTCCCACGTCACAGGCTTGCCAAAGTCGGAAGCGCCGGCACCCACAGTCGACAACAAGGCCAAGCTACTTGTCACGAAAATCTTTGTCAGCAGTTTCATTCCTATCGGATTTTAGTTATTGTCTCTTTGACGGGTGCAAAGATAATCATTTTTTTCATGTTATGCCACGATACATCAAAAAAAGTCAACAGAAAATTTGGTTGCAAAGAAAAAAAAACGTACCTTTGCCAATGCAAAGAATCCAACCTTTTTTTCCTTAAACTACTAACACAGAAAACATAGAAACAGACTAATGAAGCGGTGCGATGATGAAAAGTCGCACCGCTTCTTGTTCGCTACGCATCGCAACAGCTTGATTGAGCAGTCGGAATGTAAGGAAAATTCTAATTCGCAAAAAACGCCACAGAACAGCAATTTTGGAAAAGCACCGCTTTGAGGGTGGAAAAGGACAGCTTTGAGGGTCAAAAAGCGGTACTTTTCCACCCTCAAAGCTATCCTTCCCTTTTGGTAAAAATATCCGTGTAAAGAAAATTCATTATTCCTGCCTACCTTGCAGAGTTCATTTTCCACCCCTTCGTTGCCAAGACAGTATTCCTTAAGCCGAACTCACGTAACATTAACAACAACGGATTTCACGGATTTTACGGACTCCCAAACCGTTGATTATCGGCAGGGATTAAATCCGTAAAAACCGTGAAATCCGTTGTTTAGAGGCTGTATAGTGCTTTGTCACTCCCTCGTCACAGTTATGGAACGTCAGCGGAGAAATATCCGAAATTGCACCTGAACACGCTGCGGACGGTATTATTCAAAACGAGCCGTGCTGCCTGTAGGGCTCATCCGCTGTCCTCATAGCCGGACCATGTCCTCTGGTTCTACTCAGCCTGCTCCTGTCCACCTGTCTGCGGGGTGAAGGTCAGCTGTTCTTTCTCGGGGTCTTTGTCAATGTGGATAGTAGTTCCCTGCTTCAGTTCGCCACTGAGTATGAGTTCGCAGATGCCGTCTTCGATGTAGTTCTGGATGGCACGCTTCAGCGGACGGGCTCCGAACTGCACGTCGTATCCCTTCATCGAGACGAACTCCTTGGCCTCGTTGGTCAGCTCTATCTCGTAGCCTAAGTCGAGTATGCGCTTCTTCAGCGGTTTCAGCTCCACGTCGATGATGCGCTTGATGGCATCGAGGTCGAGCTGGTCGAAGGTGATGATTTCGTCGAGTCGGTTCAGGAACTCTGGCGAGAACTGCTTGCTCAGTGCTTTCTGCACGATGCTGCGTGCGTGCTCGCGGTCTTTCTCGTCCATGGCCAGGCCTATGGAGGATGCGGTGAATCCGACGCCGCGTCCGAAGTCCTTCAGCTGGCGTGTGCCCGCGTTCGACGTCATGATGATGACGGTGTTGCGGAAGTCGACAAACCGGCCGTTGCCGTCGGTCAGTCGGCCCTCATCGAGCACCTGCAGCAAGAGGTTGAAGACGTTGCCGTGGGCCTTCTCAATCTCGTCGAGCAGCACGATGCTGTAGGGCTTGCGGCGCACGCGCTCGGTCAGCTGTCCGCCCTCCTCGTAGCCCACGTATCCCGGAGGCGCTCCGATGAGCCGGCTGACGTTGAATGCCTCGGTATATTCCGACATGTCGACACGTATCAAGGCATCGGCCGAGCCAAACATGTGCTCTGCCAGGCGCTTGGCCAGATAGGTCTTGCCCACGCCCGTGGGGCCAAGGAACATGAAGGCTCCGATGGGGTGCCCCGGGTCTTTCAGTCCCACGCGGTTGCGCTGAATGGCACGAACCATCTTGTCGATGGCCTTGTCCTGGGCAATGACGCTGCTCTTCAGCTCGTCAGCCATGCCTTTCAGTCTGACGCCTTCGCTTTCAGCCATGCGCTGCACGGGCACTCCTGTCATCATCGAAATGACGCTGGCCACCTCCTCTTCGGTCACCGTCTGACGGTCGTCGCCGTTGCCGCTCTGCCACTGTGCCATGAGCGAAGCCAGTTCGTCCTCGAGCTCGGTCTGGCGGTCGCGGTAGCTGGCAGCCAGCTCGAAGTTCTGTCCTCTCACGGCAGCCTGCTTGCGTTCTTTCACACGGTTCAGCTCCTTCTCCTTCTCATCAATCTCGGGCGGAATATGAGCGCCGCGCAAATGAATGCGCGAGCCAGTCTCGTCCATGGCGTCGATGGCCTTGTCGGGCTGCGAGCGGTCGGTCACATAGCGGTCTGTCAGTTTGACACACGCCAGGATGGCATCATCGGTGAATTCCACGTGGTGATGATGTTCGTAGCGATCCTTGATGTTGTGGAGTATCTGGATGGTCTCTTCGGTCGATGTGGGCTCTACCAGCACCTTCTGGAAGCGACGCTCCAGTGCGCCGTCCTTCTCGATGCTGTTGCGATACTCATCGAGCGTGGTGGCTCCGATGCACTGTATGGTGCCGCGAGCCAAGGCGGGTTTCATAATGTTGGCGGCATCCATGGTGCCGGCAGCACCGCCAGCACCGATGATGGTATGTATTTCATCGATGAAGACGATGATGTCGGGATTTTGCTCCAGTTCCTTCAGCAATGCCTTGATGCGTTCCTCGAACTGTCCGCGGTACTTCGTGCCGGCCACGATGCCAGTCATGTCGAGACTGACAAGGCGCTTGTTGAAGAACATGGGCGACGTCTTGCGCTGTGCTATGAGCTGTGCCAGTCCTTCCACGATGGCGCTCTTGCCCACACCGGGCTCGCCGATGAGGATGGGATTGTTCTTCTTACGGCGGCCCAGAATCTCGACCACGCGCTGAATCTCGCGCTCACGGCCCACCACGGGGTCGAGCTTCAGGTCGCGTGCGGCCTGGGTGAGGTCGGTCGAGAAGTTGTCGATAACGGGTGTCTTCGACTTCTGCTTCTGCTGTGCTGTCTGCGTCTTGTTGCCGCCTGTGGCCTCGGCATTGCCGCTGGGCAGCGCCTCTTCGTATTCGTCGTTATCATCGTCGGGCAGTCCTATGCCACCCTGCGGTGTGTCCTGAGCGCGTAAGAGGCTCAGTACGTCTTCGTAGTTCATGTTGTTCATTTCCAGTATTTGTTTGGCGCCGTTGTCCACCTGGTCGTGCAGGATGGCCAGCAGCAGGTGCTGCTCGTCCACACGCGATGTGCGCTGAATGCGGGCTTCGAGAACAGCCAGTTTCAGAATGTTCGATGCGCGTTCGTTCAGCACCAGTTCGTTGGTGCTCAGCGGCCGCTGTATGTCATCTTGTCGCACCTTCTGCTCCAGCTCATACTTGATACCGGCCAGGTTCAGGCGTAGGCGGTGGAACACATCGAGCACAGGCCCGTCGTTCATCCTCAGCAGGCCCAGCAACAGGTGCTCGGGGCCCACGCTGGTGGATGCCAGGCGGGCGGCCTCCTCTCGGGAGAAGGCCAGCACTTCGGAAACCTTGGGTGAAAACTGACTTGTCATTCGCTTTGGTTTGTGTCTTCTTACCTTAAAATAATTGTCTCTAACCTCTCACATGCAAAATGCGTGCCAAAAGGGGGAAGTATTCTTCCTGTGCCAAGATGCTGACCTCCTCAGACGGAAAAGCTGTCCTTTGCGGACAGGCATGACCTCCGCCAAGGACAGCTCCAAAGAATCTCCCGCCAAGCTAATGTCTTACTGTTTGTATAAGGGGCAACGAGTGAAAAACACTCTGCACGGCATCACTCCACCACAATGCCCTGCTGACGGCACAGTTCCAGACTCATCTCCTTGAGTTTGAACTTCTGAATCTTGCCTGAGCCAGTGAGCGGGAACTGGTCGATGAAGAACACGTACTTGGGAATCTTGTAACGGGCTATCTTTCCACGGCAGAACAGCTGCACGTCTTCGGCTGTCATTGTTGCGCCCTCTTCCAGAATGATGAATGCACCGACAGCCTCGCCATATTTCTTCGACGGCACGGCAGCCACCTGCACATCGCGGATGCCGGGCATGTGGTAGAGGAACTCCTCTATCTCGCGCGGATAGATGTTCTCGCCGCCACGGATAATCATGTCCTTGATGCGGCCCGTAATCTTATAAAAGCCCTCCTCGTCCTTGATGCCAAGGTCGCCTGAGTGGAGATAGCCATTCTTGTCGATGACCTCAGCCGTGGCTTCGGGGTTCTTGTAGTAGCCCTTCATCACGTTGAAGCCCTTACAGCACATCTCGCCCTGCACGCCAACAGGGCATTCCTCGCCGGTCTCGGGGTCGAGCACCTTCACGTCGACGAAGGGGAAGTCGCGGCCCACGGTGGTACAACGCTGCTCGAAGGTATCGTTCAGGCAGGTCTGCGTCATGCCGGGCGACGACTCGGTGAGTCCGTAGACACTGGTGATGGTCATATACATCTTCTCGCTGACCTGCTTCATCAGTTCCACGGGACAGAGGCTGCCAGCCATGATGCCTGTGCGCAGACAAGTGAGGTCGAACATCGAGAACATCGGGTGATTCAGTTCAGCAATGAACATTGTAGGCACGCCATAGACGGCCGTACACCGCTCTTTATGGATGGAGGCCAGCACCACCAGGGGGTCGAACTTCTCGACCATCACCTCGGTGCAGCCGTGAGTGAGGCAGTTCATCGTGGCCAGCACCACGCCGAAGCAATGGAACAGTGGAACACAGACACAGAGCTTGTCGTCCTGGGTGAATCCCATGTTCTCACCAGTGAAGTAGCCATCGTTGGAAATGCCGTAGTGGGTCAGCATGACGCCCTTGGGGAAGCCTGTGGTGCCGCTGGTGTACTGCATGTTGCATACGTCGTGGCAGCTGACCTGGCTCTTCATCTCGAGCAGCGTCTTGTCCTCGATGTTCTGCCCCAGGAGCAACAGCTCGGCGGTGTTGAACATGCCACGATATTTCTCCATACCTATATAAACAACGTTCTTCAGGTAGGGGAAGCGCTCGCTGTTCAGGTGGCCGCGCTCGCAAGTCTTCAGCTCGGGCAACATGGTGTAGGTCATGTCAACGTAGTTGCAGTCCCAGGTGCCGTCGGTGATGCAGAGCGTCTGCATGTCGGAGTCCTTGCAGAGATACTCCAGCTCGTTCTGCTTGTAGTTAGTGTTCACCGTCACCAGCACGGCGCCAATCTTAGCTGTGGCGTAGAGGAAGGTCAGCCAGTCGGGCACATTCGTTGCCCAGATGCCAACGTTCGACCCACGCTTCACGCCGATAGCGATAAGGCCCTTGGCCAGATTGTCGACACGCTCGTTGAACTTGCTCCAAGTGAAGCGCAGGTCGCGGTCGCTGTAAACGATGTATTCCTTATCGGGTGTGGTCTCTGCCCAATATTCCAGCCACTGGCCCAGTGTGCGCTCGTGGAGCTTATAGCCGACACTTCCTGTCTCGGCAGGGTAAGTCCTGTCGGGCAGAGGCCGGCCTGCCATATCTAATTTCACGCTCTTTGTCTCCATAATTCTGATTCTTACTGAGTATTCTGAGTAATCTGAACAATTTGAATATTCCGAGTAATCAGAAGGGAATATACACCACAGCGAGAATCTTGGCCGACTTGCCAGGAGCACCGTGCACATGGTGATTCACAATGCTGTCGTAGAAGATGCTGTCGCCCTCTTTCAGCGTATAGGTGTCCTTGCCGTAGACAATCTCAACCTCGCCTTGCATCACGAAGATGAACTCCTCGCCCTCGTGGGCCGAGAGTTGGAACTCGGGAGCCTCGTCGGGATGGATGTCGATGACAAACGGCTCCATGTGGCGACCGGCCTTCTGCTGGGCCAAGGGGTGATACTCCATGTGCTTGCGGGCATCGGTGGCACCATTCGAGAAACTGATACTCTTGTTGTTATCGCGGTCGGCAGCACGGCATACCACAGGGCCAAGGGCATCGTTGTCGTCCATGAAGGTACCCAGACGGACACCCAGTGCGCGGGCTATCTTAATCAGCGGACCCAGCGAAGGCAGGTTCACATCGTTCTCAATGGAATTAATCTGGTCAACGGTCAGCCCGCTACGCTCAGCTATCTCGTCGATGCTGAGATTCTTTGTCTCTCTGAGCCCTTTGATTTTCGCTCCTACGAAAGTGTGATTGTTTGACATCTCTTTTCCTTAATTGTAATGTTGAACTAAGTTACCAATAACTATCGGGCTGCAAAGGTACAAAATAAGAACGAATAACAAAAAATAATTGGCATTATTTTACGATTTGTTGCGCTAATCGGAAAAAACTTACTATTTATTTGTGGGTTACACCGAAAATGTGTAAATTTGCCACCCCAATAAAGACAACATTAAGGTAAAAAGGTATGGCAGAAAGACTTTACATTTTCGACACGACCCTGCGCGACGGCGAACAGGTGCCAGGCTGCCAATTGAACACAGTGGAGAAAATCCAGGTGGCAAAGGCATTGGAGCAACTGGGAGTCGACGTGATAGAAGCAGGCTTCCCCGTGTCGAGCCCGGGCGACTTCAACTCAGTCATAGAGATATCGAAAGCAGTGACATGGCCTACCGTCTGTGCACTGACACGTGCCGTGCAGAAAGACATCGACGTGGCGGTAGAAGCACTGCAGTATGCCAAGCGGAAGCGCATACACACAGGCATCGGCACCAGCGACTCGCACATCAGGTATAAGTTCAACAGCAACCGTGAGGACATCCTTGAGCGTGCCGTCTGGGCCGTGAAGTACGCCCGACAGTTCGTTGACGACGTGGAGTTCTATGCCGAGGATGCCGGACGCACCGACAACGAGTACCTGGCACGCGTGGTCGAGGCCGTCATCAAGGCCGGAGCAACCGTGGTGAACATTCCCGACACCACCGGCTACTGCCTGCCACTGGAATTTGGCGAGAAGATACGCTACCTGAAGGAGAACGTCGATAACATCGACAAAGCCATCATCTCTACCCATTGCCACAACGACCTGGGCATGGCTACGGCCAACACGCTGGAAGGCATCATCAACGGAGCGCGACAGGTGGAGGTGACCATCAACGGTATCGGTGAACGGGCAGGTAACACCTCGCTCGAAGAGATTGCCATGATACTGAAATGCCACAAGGGCATCGGCATCGACACCAACATCAATACTACAAAGATATTCCCCACCTCACGCATGGTCTCGTCGCTGATGAACATGCCCGTGCAGCCCAACAAGGCCATCGTCGGCCGCAACGCCTTTGCACACAGCAGCGGCATACATCAGGACGGCGTGCTGAAGAACGTGCAGACCTACGAGATTATCGACCCCAAGGACGTGGGCATCGACGACAACAGCATCGTGCTCACCGCCCGCAGCGGACGTGCCGCACTGAAGCACCGCCTGCACATCAACGGCGTGGACGTGACCGACGAGAAGAAGGTGGACAAGATTTACGAGAAGTTCCTGCAGCTGGCCGACCAGAAGAAGGAGGTGACCGATGCCGACGTGCTGATGCTCGCCGGCGCCGACACGGCCGATCAGCACGCCGTGCGACTGGACTTCCTCCAGGTAACCACTGGCAAGGGCGTGAAGAGCGTCGCCAGCATCGGCCTGGACATCAGCGGACAGAAGTTCGAGGCTGCATCGTCGGGCAACGGCCCCGTCGACGCCGCCATCAAAGCCCTGAAGCGCATCATTATGAAACAGATGACGCTGAAGGAGTTTACCATTCAGGCCATCTCGAAAGGCAGCGACGACGTGGGCAAGGTACACATGCAGGTGGAATATAACGGTCAGCTCTACTACGGCTTCGGTGCCAACACCGACATCGTGACGGCCTCCGTCGAGGCTTACATTGACTGTATCAATAAGTTCAAGAAGGGGGCGTGATACATCATGTTATTCCCATTGATGCCATCTCGTGTTTCCCTCAAAGCCGAAATAGCTGACTCTGTCTCTTGTCATCTTGTCACGATTGGACATGAGCACGTCGAGTGCCTTCGTATCGGCTGCCAGTTTGTTTAGGTCGAGTTGATCATTGGAGTCAAACAAATGAACTCCTAAAGATACAACATTGCAAGAATTGATATTCTCTATCTGTGTTTCATTAGTGTCACGATAGTTCTTCGAGAACTCGATGCTGTATGCAAAAGCGAACACGCCATCTATATAGTACCCCAAACGGAGAATCTGGCTGTCCATGTAGCCATAGAGCCATTCAAGGCATAGGCCTTCATACTTGCCTGATTTCACCAGTGCAATGTTCTTGTCCTTGGGGGCTGGCAACGACAATGGTCTTGGCGTTAGTTTCTTGCAGTATCTCTTCATGATGTATGCCGTCTCGGAATTTCCTCCGTCGCCGTACACATTATCATAGAACTGTACTTTCAGCCAGTCGCCAATATCGCTCAGGACGTAGAGCAGGTTTGCATTCACAGGCTTTTCGCCCCTTTTCAGTTGGCCGCTCGACCATGCGAGCGAGGGTTCACAGTCGAGGCAGTCGTCTGAAACATTATCCCGATAAACCAGCCTCGGACTTGATGTACTTGGTGACTTGCGAAGATTCACGCCACTGGCAGTTACTTTCACGAAGCAGTTCGGGAAGGGGGGGACAACGTCGAAAGACACTTGTCCCATGCCCTGCAATGTCATTCCAGCCATTGCAACGAGCAAAAGTAAAAATCTCTTGGTCATAGTCAATTCTTTCTATAATAATATTCTTCTATTGCGAATGGCCTTCCTTTTACCCAATACAAAACCTTTGCATACCAAGGATTCGTCTTTCTCAGAATACTGTCAACCTGCGCGTCAGTCAGATGGGAGAAATCAAACATGCCACTTTCGGTATTCAATTTGAAATCATTCACTAATTCGCCTTGCATTGCCATCCTGTCGAAGCACCACATATTATCTTTATTCTTTCCAATCCATACTTCGGACATGAATCCCGTATTATTTTGTACAATGGCGACATCCTTATGCTTTCCGCTGGAAACCATGTCATACCTAATGTTCTCATCATCGTTAAGCATCACTGTGGTAATAGGAACAAGCTCTGCATCATCGCAGAATTTCTTCATAATATATCCGTTTATCACCTTGGGCATCCCCTCGCGGTAGTCATCTGGCTCTTCGTTAATCACAGTGGCATACCAGTCGCCGCTTTCACCTGTAATCACAAGGCAAGCGCCATGTTCGGCACTGCTTATTCTGGGGCTGTTCACGGTGGGCTGTTTGCGAATGTTCACCTTGTCGGCATTCACCACTACAATCTTCTTAACCTCGGGCGTACCCGATGTCTGAGTTGTTCTTGCAATTCCCTGCAATGTCATTCCTACCATTGCGACGAGCATCATCAATAATTTCTTTTTCATGTTGTGATGTGTTTTTAGTTAATGATTTCTGTTTGATGAGTCCAAGGCTTTTGTGTTGAGACAGAAAAAGAAACGTGGACTGTTTAACTTCGTCTACGCTTTCAGATGGTATTGGGTATAACCTGTTGTACGCATTTCCGAGTAAAAGCCCACGCCTTACGACGTGAGCATCAACATTTACTCTTACGTACTTTCTTCTAAATTCCCCAATTCGTCTGAAAGTAAGAATAGAAAGCTAAGGCTTCTTATCTATATGTCTTTTGTCTGCTGTCTATGTCATAGGCAAATCATTCTATTTGTTATTACTTATTATTGGGCGCACCCGGATTTTTCCGTGGCTGACCTCCACAGACCCGCATGACTGCATAAGCAAAGGCAAAACCAGTCATCCATATATCTTACAGACTCTGTAGAAGAAGAACGGCAGGTTAGAGATGCCATGCAGTTCTGCCCGG
>JAILPA010000149.1 GCA_024690505.1 Prevotella sp. | reverse complement strand
GGGGTGGGGTGAGTATTTTCTTCGCTAACGGAATATTACAGACCCCACCCCTAACCCCTCCCCTTGAAGGGAGGGGAACGCTGAGCATTGTTTATCTGCGATTATCTTCATTGTCAGACTTTTTCAAGTGGACTCATAATTGAAATCGTTGGGAAAGAAAGCTAATGGCGTAATCCTTGGGCCGAACTCTCGTTAAACTCTCGTTAAAGTGCGTTTTCTGTGTGCAAAAATGTGTTTTTTTTTCGTTCGTTCCATTTTTTTTTGTAATTTTGCAGCAGTCTTTTCAAATGCTTGAAAGCAGAAATTATATAATAGAAGAAATATCCTCCGCCGAGAAAGAAAACCTAAAACCACATGGACGACGAAATAAAAGACGGAATCGTTGACGACGAAGAAACACGCCTGAACGCTGAGGACGCTGAGGATGGTAATGCCAGCGATGGCGATGCACAACCCGAAGGCCACTCTGACTACAAGCCAGTGAACCGCTTCGACGCAGCTGCCGTGCACCACCTCAGCGGCATGTATCAGAGCTGGTTCCTCGACTATGCATCGTATGTAATCCTTGAGCGTGCCGTGCCCCATATTGAGGACGGCCTGAAGCCTGTGCAGCGCCGCATACTGCACTCCATGAAGCGCATGGACGACGGTCGCTACAACAAGGTGGCCAACATTGTGGGCCACACCATGCAGTTCCACCCACATGGCGATGCCTCGATAGGCGACGCCCTGGTACAGCTGGGACAGAAAGAACTGCTCGTCGACACGCAGGGAAACTGGGGAAACATTCTCACCGGCGACCGAGCCGCTGCCCCCCGTTATATCGAGGCACGCCTGTCGAAGTTCGCCCTCGACACCGTGTTCAACCCCAAGACCACCGAATGGCAGCTGTCCTACGATGGTCGCAACAAGGAACCCATCACCCTGCCGGTGAAGTACCCCCTGCTGCTGGCACAAGGAGCCGAGGGCATAGCCGTGGGGCTGTCGTCGAAGATTCTGCCCCACAACTTCTGCGAGATATGCGATGCCGCCATCAGCTACCTGCATGGCCAGGAGTTCCACCTCTACCCTGACTTCCAGACGGGTGGACTCATTGATGTGTCGAAGTACAACGACGGCCAGAGGGGAGGTGTGCTGAAGGTTCGTGCACGCATTGAGAAACTCGACCAGAAGACCCTCATTATCCGCGACCTGCCCTTCTCGAAAACTGTGGAGAGCCTCATCGAGAGCATCAAGAAAGCCATTGAGAAGGGGAAAATCAAGGCTCGGCGTGTGGACGACCTGACGTCGGCACAGGTAGAGATTCAGGTGCATCTCATGCCAGGCATCTCGAGCGACAAGACCATCGACGCCCTCTATGCCTTCACCGATTGCGAAATCAACATCTCGCCCAACTGCTGTGTCATCAAGGACGACAAGCCGCAGTTCCTCACCGTGAGCGATGTGCTTATCCACTCTACCGAGCGCACCAAGGACCTGATACGCCAGGAACTGGAGATACGCCGCGGTGAACTGCTGGAACAGCTCCACTTCCAGTCGCTGGAGAAGATATTCATCGAGGAGCGCATCTACAAAGACCGCAAGTTCGAGGAAGCACCCAACGTGGACAAGGTCTGCGAACATATTGACGAACGCCTGACCCCCTACTATCCCACGCTGGTGCGCGAGGTGACGAAGGACGACATCCTGCGACTGCTGGAAATAAAGATGCAGCGCATACTGAAGTTCAACAAGGAGAAAGCCGATGAGCTCATGGCTCGTATCAAAGCCGAGATTGAAGACATCGACTACCGCCTGGCACACCTCGTGGACGAGACGGCTGGCTGGTTCCAGTTCCTCAAGGATAAGTACGGCTCGCAGCATCCACGCCTGACGGAGATTCGCAACTTCGACACCATCGAGGCCACAAAGGTGGCCGAGGCTAACCAGAAACTCTATATCAACCGCCAGGAAGGATTTATCGGCACCGGCCTGAAGAAGGACGAGTTCGTGCAAAACTGCTCCGACATCGACGACATCGTGCTCTTCTATCGCGACGGTAAATATAAGGTGGTGCGTGTGGCCGAGAAACTCTTCGTGGGCAAGAACGTGCTGTGGCTGGGAGTCTTCAAGAAGAACGACCAGCGCACTATCTACAATGTCATCTACCGCGACGGCCGCCAAGGTCCGTGCTACATGAAGCGCTTCAACATCACCGGCATCACCCGCGACCGTGAATACGACCTGACGCAAGGCACGCCGGGCTCGAAGGTGATGTACTTCACAGCCAACCCCAATGGCGAGGCAGAGGTGGTGAAGGTGACACTCGATGCCTCCGTGCAGGCGCAGAACGCACGTGCCAGCATCTTCCTGGAGCGCAGCTTTGCCGACATCATCATCAAGGGACGCGCCTCAAAGGGCAACCTGCTCACCAAGAAGCCTGTGCACCGCATTGCACTGAAGAGCCAGGGACACAGCACGCTTGGCGGCCGCAAAGTGTGGTTCGACCCTGACGTGAACCGTCTGAACTACGACGAGCATGGTCGGCTGTTGGGCGAGTTCTTCGACGACGACCAGATTCTCGTCGTACTGAAGAACGGTGAGTTCTACCTGACAAACTTCGACGTGAACAACCACTACGAGGAGAACATCCTGCGCATCGAGAAGTACGTGGTCGACAAAGTGTGGACGGCAGTGCTCTTCGATGCCGACAACCAGGGCTACCCCTACTTGAAGCGGTTCCTCATGGAAGCCTCGAAGCGCAAGCAGAGTTTCCTGGGCGACAATCCCGTGTCGAAGCTTGTGCTGCTCTCCGACCAGGTCTACCCCCTCATACGCATTGTCTACGGAGGCCGCGATGAGTTCCGTGGCTCCGAAGACATAGACGCCGAGCAGTTCATCTCGGTAAAGGGCTATAAGGCCAAAGGCAAGCGCCTTACCACCAACGAGATTGAGAGCATCGTGGAGCTGGAGCCTGTGCGCTTCCCGGAAGAGCCCAGCGAGCCGGAAACGGACGACAACGAGCTGAAGGAAGAGGAGGATGAGGCTTCTCTCGACCCCGATGCCGGCAAGAGCCAGCAGCAGATCATTGACGAGATGACCGGCCAGTTGAGTATTGATTTTGATGTTTAGGGAATGAGTAAAGCTCTGCGCTGTCTGCTTTCTGTTTGCTGCTGCCTGCTGGTAAGCCCTGCGGCGGCACAAACCTTCATGGGCTACGGTTCCACGTATGTCTACGACACTTATCTGTCGCAGGAACATTTCCGTGGCGAGGGCCTGACGCTCCTCACGTTGAACGAGCGTGGCGCCCTTTCCTTGTCTGCTGGCAAGAACTGGTCAACGCTGGTACAGCACCAGGTAAACCTGTCGGTCGACAAAGACCGTGCCGACCACGAGTCGGTGCTGGAGGGCTGCTACAACCTTTACCTGGGCCGCTACCGCCAGTGGCATGTGGCCGATGGTCGGCTGCGGTTGCAGGCCGGCGGACTGGCCAACCTGGGGCTGGGCTTCATCTACAACACGCGCAACAGTAACAATCCGGCCCAGGCACGCTTTGGCCTGCAGCTCATGCCGTCGGCCGTGGCCACCTATTCCTTTAGGCTTTT
>JAILPA010000145.1 GCA_024690505.1 Prevotella sp. | reverse complement strand
TCGGCATAGCCGCGGCGTGCGTTGAAGGTCAGGTCGGTTGAGAGTTGCAACTTCCACGGCAGGTTCAGCAGGAGGTCAAGTCTGACTTTGTAATCAGCCACGTGGAAGTCTGTGAAGTCGGTGCGCGGGCTGTGGAGCCATCGCCATTGGGGATTGCCATCCATACTGATGTTGCCCAGTTCGCCGAAATTATAGCGGACGCTCAGCCGCGGTTCCAAAAGCGTGGTGCTGACGGTGCTGCGTTCCAGTTGAGTCGTTCCTGTGAGGTCTACGCTGCGGATATAATTGACAGGCAAGCCTGCCGTAAGTTGCCATTTGCCCAGTTGCTGCGTATAGGTATATCCCACCAACGTGTTCCAGTTGCCATCGACGCTGTAGGGGCGGTAGGTGCGTACGCCCGTTTCGGGATTGTAGAGGTAGCTCATGGCCAGTGCGCCGAGGGTATAGTTGAAGTCGAACTGCATGTTGTGTTTGGCATGCTTCTCCCGATTGTTCACCAAGCCGTTGATGCGAAGGCTGTGGCGATGGGTGTTGCGCAAGTCGGGATTGCCCTCGTGGATGTTCAAGGGGTCTGTTGCATCGCGGATGTTGACATAATTCAGCATGAGCGGTGCGTCGGCCTTGATTCGGTAGAAGAACTGAATTTGAGCACGTCCCTTGTCGTAGTTCCAAACGGCATAACTGTTGCCTGTGTCGAAGAGGAAGGTGCGGTGCACCAGGGTTGTGTCCACACTGCCGCGCTGATAGTGGAGAGTGCGGTCGAGCAGACGCATGGGCAGGAACAGGCCGAGGCTGATGGAGTGCTTGCCCACCTTGGGGAACCACCAGAGGACGGGACGCAGGGTGTAGAAGTGCTCGATGAGGTGGCTGTTGTAGCTGTTGGCTGCATCCATTGTTCGCTCATATTCAGCTGTGGATGGCAGCACGCCGAGTGCAAGGGTGTCAGCATTGTCGAGGCGGTCGAGCAGGTAGAGGGAGGACTCTCGCTGCGTGTTGCGGTACTCGTAGCTGAGGTTGGTTTCGAGCGACAGGCCTCGTCGGATGGAGTAGTGGTACATGCCTTGCGCCCAGAGCTTGCCGAAGCGGTCGGGGTGGTTCTTGAAGTATTGGTCGCCATAGTATGGCGATATGCCCGACACTCGTTGGCGGTTGAAGTGATCTTCGGACTTCACGTCGTAGCAGGCATCGGTCTCGAACTCCAGATAGTCGCTTGTGCCGTTGAGCTTCACCGTCCAAGAGGTGGAGAGGTTGGGGTGGAGGCTGAAGCCGTTGCGGGTGCCTTGCTGACGGTTTTGGTTGATGAGGGAGTCGTGCGTATCGAAAGCTCGCGACGTGAAGTCGGAGTGATTGTCCCAGCGCTGATAGATGAGGCTGGGTGTCAGGGTCATCTGTACGTTGCGGAAGTTGCGACGGAACTGGTGCCAGGTGTTGAGGTTGACCGACTTATCCTCGGCTACGGAACGGCTGTGCTCGCGGGTGTCGCCACTGGTGAGGAAGTTCACGCGCGCTGTCTCTTGGATGAGGTCGTTGGTCTGTCTTTCGGCGCGGACATTGCCTTCCATCTTCCACTTCTTGTTGCGGTCTTCGGTGAAGTAGTCGAAGCCGCCCTGCAAGCGTGATTGCTGCCCCGTGCTGCTGCCCATGCTGTAGCCACCTTCTTCGCCCGGCCGTTCGTCGTCGTTGAGATTGTTGGCGTTGAAGTAGGCCGCCAGCCGCGAGTGGTCAGTGAAGCGCATGGCAAAGAGACGGGCGAGGTAGTGGCTGTCTGTGCCTCCTCCCGCTTCAGCATTCACCAGCCAACCAATCGAATACTCCTTCTTCAGGCGCACATCCATCACGTAGGCTTTGTCCCTTTCCAGCCGCTGTCCGAGGAAGTCGCTCTTGTCGCCGTACTTGTCATAGACCTCAATCTGCTTCACCGTATAGGCAGGCAGGTTCTCGAGCATCACTTGGTTGTCGCCGTTGAAAAAGTCCTTGCCGTTGAGGAGCAGGCTCTGCACAAACTTGCCGTCGTGGTAGATGCGTCCGTCTGGTTTCAACTCAACGCCCGGCAATTGCTTCACCAGCGCATCGAGCATGGAACCCTCGGCCAGCTGAAAGGCGTCGGCATTATAGACCACCGTGTCGCCACGATAATAGAACATCACCTTTGAAGCGGTGACGGTCACTTCGTGCATTGCGTGGCGTATCTCCTCCCGCATATAGATGGGTGGCAGATGACGCGTGAACTCACGGCGTCCGACCTCGCTCAGGGTGTAGCTGACGTAGGTGGTGTCGTAGCCAGGGTAGATGGCACGCAGGATGTAGCTCTCTTGGCGGTGGGGAACGTTGAGGGAATAGTCTGCCTGATACCACGAGCGGTCGCCCTCCATCAGGAAAGACTTGGCCTCCACGGTGCTCAGGACGGTGCTGTCGCGCGAGAGCAGTTGCACCACGGCGCCAGGCAGGTCGTTGTGCGTGCGATTGTCCTGCACCTTGCCAATCAGCGTCATCATCAGGTTGTCCCGTTTGCGTTGCACATAGATCTGCCGCACGGACTTCTTCACTTTCACCCGCACAGGCAGCCCTTTCGTCAGACGTTCCACGGCTTCGGGCACGCTCACGCCAGCTGGTAATGCGGATGTCTCTGCTTGCAAGCCCTGTAGTTCGTCGGCCACGAACGTAATCGTCCAATCCTCTTGCTGCTCGTTGAGGCGGGCGAGGGCCTGGGCGAGGGCTGTCACCTGTGCAGACAGATGAAAGGATGATAGTATATATATAGTAAGGAGTAGTGCTTTCGTCTTCATAATGCGCCTCCTTTCTGCACGAAGATGGTGTCGCGTTGCTCTGTCAACTGCAAGTTGTCCAGCTCATTCATGTTCTCGATGAACGCCGCGATGCTGTCCTCCTGGTTCCATCTCGTGTGGATGCGCAGTGCCTTAAGCTCTTCGTCGCCGAAGAAGACGGTTTTGCCGTAATGGGCTGCAACAACGGTGAGCATGGAGTCTAAGCGGACGTCGGCGAAGAGGATGGCGGACTCTCCTTCCGCCCTCCCTGTTGGGGTGGGAGCAGATACCTTTGTGGGTTGAGGGGACTCCGCTGAGTGGTGGGGGCGAAGGAGGGGAACAAATGCCCACGCCAGGCCACCGAGGAAGACAGCGGCGAGGAAGATGGCGGCAAT
>JAILPA010000131.1 GCA_024690505.1 Prevotella sp. | reverse complement strand
GGTTATCTGGTGGGTCATGTCTGCATCGCACACGATGGACAGGGCACGCTGACGGGCTTCGTCGGTAAGAATGATTACCGATACGTCGTCGTTGCCGACTATCTGCTGAATGCTTTCAAACCTGAGTGGTGTGCAGCGCATAGTGATACCAGTTCTTTTGTTATGATTCTAACCGTCTCTTATCCCTTCTGTGGGTTTTTAAAGAGCACGGCGAATGCTATGCCCACTATCAGGGCAAAGGCAGCGAAGATAAACCAGCAGCTCTGCCAGTCGCCCAGCAGGTAGTCGCCTTCCCACTTGCAGTAGTGGTTCACTATCTCTCCGGCTGCCAGCGTTCCTACGGTGGCACCCACACCGTTGGTCATCATCATAAACAATCCCTGTGCCGACGCTTTTATAGAGGGGTCGCACACCTGGTCGACGAAGATGCCGCCCGAGACGTTGAAGAAGTCGAAAGCCACGCCATAGACGATGCACGACAGGATGAAGAACATCACGCCGGGCATGGCGGGATTGCCAATGCCGAAGAATCCGAAGCGGAACACCCATGCGAAGAGCGACATGAGCATCACAATCTTGATGCCGAACCGCTTGAGGAAGAAAGGAATCATCAGAATGCAGAGGGCCTCGCTAATCTGCGATATTGACGTCAGCAGCGTGGCGTTGTTTGCGGCAAACGTATCGGCAAAGGCGGGGTCGCCCTTGAAACTGGTGATGAAGGGGCCGGCATAGCCATTGGTGACCTGAAGGCACATGCCCAGCAGGGCCGAGAAGATGAAGAACATGGCCATCTGGCGCGACTTGAACAGCTTGAAGGCGCTGAGACCGAGTGTCTCGGCCAGCGATGACGCTTTGTCCTTCTTGTTGAGCCTGCATTCGGGCAGGGTGAGGCAATAGGCAAAAAGCACCAGGCTGAGCAAGCCCGAGACAAAGAACTGCATGTAGGTGTACTGGAACTTGTGACTGTTCTCACCAAAGGTGAAATCAAACGAACCGTCTTCCCACACGGCGCAGTTGACAAACCACATGGTGGCGATGAAGCCCACGGTGCCCAGCACACGGATGGGCGGGAAATCCTTCACGGTGTCGTAACTGTTGTCCTTCAGAATGGTGAAGGCCGTCGTGTTGGCCAATGCGATGGTAGGCATGAAGAAGGCCACACTGAGAGAGTACATGGCAATGAATGCTCCCTTGTTGGGCAGCTCGTTGCCGAAGCCGGCATCCATGCCCATCCACCAGCATCCCAGCATGGCGGCACCTGCCATCAGGTGACAGAGCCCAAGCAGACGCTGTGGCTGAATCCATTTGTCTGCTACGATGCCCATAAGAGTAGGCATGAATATTGAGACGATACCTTGGATGGCATAGAACCAGGCAATCTGTTCACCCAGTCCTGCTTTTCCTAGATAATTGCCCATACAGGTCAGATACGCTCCCCAGACGGCAAACTCCAGGAAGTTCATAATCGATAAACGTACCTTTAGATTCATAGTCGTATTGTTTTAAGTTGATGTTCGTTCAGTTGATGATCTTACCGTTGTAATAAGCGCGAAGACACCCCTGTTCATCGCTCTTCAGGCACACGCTGCCTGGGAACCATTCTGTCTGGCTCAGCTCTTGAGTCAGCGGGTAGCAGTCCGTGACGATTCCCTGGCTCAGCTCCACTACCGACATAGGTCGAATCGTTCCGTCGTCCAATAGAATCTCGTGCGAGGCTATCCGCCGGCAGGTTGGTTCCTTCATGTGAGATGTCTTCTTCGTGTTGGATGTCTTGTTCATGGATAGTGTGAAAGCGTATCAGTTGTACGTTGTTGAGGAACAGTAGCCGCACGTTGGCGGTCAGCTCGCCACCGTCGGCCATGTAGAAGTAGCCCCTGATGGCCTTCACGGTTCGTTTCTCGTTGGCAGGGAACTGCAGTTGTGTCAGTCCGGAGGCTGAGAAACTGCGGCTATTGCCTATGACGGTATCGTTGTATTCAACGGCCATGTAGACCATGCCTCCCTTCAGCCCGCCCTGCATCATGTAGTCGCTCATAAACTGCAGCATGAGCGCATCGCCTCGATGGTAGGTGGTGTCAGCTTCTATGGCAAACTCCCAGCGGTTGTAGGGTGGCTGGGGCATCAGTACGGCCATGGTGCGGTCGGCCCACACGTTGGCGGTGTCGCCATTGGCATTCAGGGTGGCATACTTGCCTATCTCTCCCTCCGAAGCACCCATGCCCAGTGCCTGCTCTTCCAGTCGGGCTGCCACCCGCTTGTAGATGGCGTCGAATCGGTCGGCACGGCGGTAGTAGTAGACGAGCGAGGAATCGAAGAGCTCCTTGCTGACGCCATGCTTCGCCAGCACGGCTTCCAGATAGAGCGCTTGGTTGTAGTCGCCCTCTTCCTGCGAGGTTCCCGTCCTCTGTGCCAAAGACTTTGCAATGTGATAGTCAACGAGTATATCCTCTATCTGGTCGGGTTGGATATACTGGTTTGGCGTGCCTGGCTTACATGCTGCCATGAGCATCACCACGCTCGTTGCTATAAGTGCAAGTCTCCTATTCATTCACAGGCTTCAGTGAAATCTTGCTAAGTTCTTTCCTGTAGAAGAGCAACAGGGCCACCACGCCTACCGATATGCTGGCATCGGCAAAGTTGAACACAGGGTCGAAGAACGTGAACGGCTTGCCTCCCCAGATGGGAAGCCACGACGGCAGCGTGGTGTCAATCAGTGGGAAGTAGAACATGTCTACTACCTTTCCCATGAGGAACGGAGCATAGCCCCCGCCCATGAACTGGCTGACGTGCGTCATCGTGGACTCGTCGAACACCAGGCCGTAGAACATGCAGTCGATGAGGTTTCCGGCGGCGCCTGCCAATATCATCGACAGACAGACCATATAGCCCCACCTGACCTTCGTCTTCGACTGTAGCCAGATGTAATAGCTGAGGAAGCCGATGGCTACCAGGCGGAACAGCGACAGGATGATTTTCGGTCCCAGCTGCATACCCCACGCCATACCCGCGTTCTCGATGAAGTGAATGCGGAACCAATCTGTTATGCGTATGGTGTCGTACAGAGGCATGGAGGTCTTCACCAGCAGTTTGATAATCTGGTCGACCAACAGCACGGCAACGACAATCATCACCGCCATCCGTCCACGAGTGATATGGCTTTTCCAGTTCACTTCCTCTTGCTCTCCAGTTGTTTCGACTCTACGCTCAGCGTGGCATGGGGCACGGCACGCAGGCGCTCGGCAGGAATCAGCTTGCCGGTAATGCGGTCGATGCCATAGGTCTTGTTGTCGATGCGCATCAGGGCGGCCTGAAGTCCCTGTATGAACTTCTGCTGGCGTGCGGCAAACTTCATCAGGTCTTCCTTCGATTGTGTTTCACTTCCCTCTTCCAGGGCCTTATACGTGGGTGACGTGTCGTCGACATCGTTCGAGTCGCGGTTTGTCAGCGATGCCATCATCTGGTCGTAGTCGCGCTTGGCCAAAGCCAGTTTTTCCTTGATGATTTCACGGAACTCTTCCAGTTCTTCGTCCGTGTAGCGTGTTTTTTCTGCCATGTTTATTAAATTAAATTATGACTTGGTTATTTTTATGTTCAGCTTGAAGTCGTCGAAGTCGATCTCCTGTCCGTCGTTGGCCTCAATCGTGATGTCGTTGGCCAGCACCTGTGTCTTCACATAGTCGCCAAAGGCGCTGACGGCTTTCTCTACCTCGTCGTTTGGCGAGATGGTCACCACGATGCGGTCGGTAATTTCCAGTCCACTCTCCTTGCGGATGTTCTGTATGCGGTTGATGAGTTCGCGTGCCATGCCTTCGTTCTTCAGCTCATCGGTGATTTCCACCTCGAGTGCCACGGTAAGTGCACCGTCGTTGGCCACCAGCCAGCCGGGGATGTCCTCGCTGATGATGTCCACATCGGCAGCCTCGACGGTCACAGTCTGGCCTTCTACCTCGATGGCGATGGCGGCCTCCGCCTCCAGTTGGGCTATCTGTTCCTGAGTGAGTGCATCGACGGCGGCAGCCACGCTCTTCATCATTTTGCCAAACTTCTTGCCCATGGTACGGAAGTTGCACTTTACCTTCTTCACCAGGATGCTCTGACCTTCGACGAACTTCAGTTCCTTGACGTTCACCTCGTTCAGGATGAGCTGTCTGACGGCCTCGATGTATTTTTTCTGCTCATCGGTGGCGGGCACCATGATACACTGCAGCGGCTGTCGCACTCTGATGTTCACTTTCTTACGCAGAGCGAGCACCATCGACGTAATCTTCTGTGCCATCTCCATGCGGCCTTCCAGCTCGGTGTCGATGAGCGAGTCGTCGGCCACAGGGAAGAAGTCCAGATGTACGGAGTCCTTTTCGCCTCCCAGGTCGCGGTAGAGCTGGTCGGCAAAGAACGGAGCGAAGGGCGCTATGAGTTTTGCGACGGTCATCAGGCAGCAGTAGAGCGTGTCGTAGGCTGAGCGCTTGTCGGCTGTCATCTCCTTGCCCCAGAAGCGCTTGCGCTGTGTGTGGACGTACCAGTTAGAGAGCACGTCGTTGACGAAGGCGTCGATGAGTCGGCCGGCACGCGTGGGGTCGAAGTTGTCCATCTCGTCCTTCACCTTCTTCACGAGAGTATTCAGGCAGCTCAGCACCCAGCGGTCAATTTCGGGTTTCTCTGAAGGCTGCAACGATGTTGCAGCATAGGGGACGTAGCCGTCGACGTTGGCGTAGAGGGCAAAGAAGCTGTAGGTGTTATAGAGGGTGCCGAAGAACTTGCGGCGCACCTCGGCCACGCCAGCAGGGTCGAACTTCAGGTTGTCCCACGGCTCCGAGTTGGTCATCATATAGAAGCGGACGGCGTCCGAGCCGTATTGTTCAATCATCTCGAATGGATTCACCACATTGCCCTTGTGCTTCGACATCTTGTCGCCTTTGGCATCGAGCACGAGTCCCGTCGATACCACGTTCTTGAAGGCTACCGAGTCGAAGATCATCGTAGCGATGGCATGGAGGGTGAAGAACCATCCGCGTGTCTGGTCTACGCCCTCGTTGATGTAGTCGGCGGGGAAGAACTTGCGCTCATCGATGAGTTCGCGGTTCTCAAAGGGATAGTGTTGCTGTGCATAGGGCATGGAGCCGGAGTCGAACCACACGTCGATGAGGTCGGCCTCGCGCTTCATGGGCTTACCGGTGGGCGACACCAGTTTGATATAGTCCACGTAGGGACGGTGCATGTCTATGCGGTCGTAGTTCTCCTGACTCATGTCTCCGGGCACGAAGCCTTTTTCCTTCAGCGGGTTCTTCTCCATCACGCCTGCTGCCACGGCCTTCTCTATCTCGTTGTAGAGCTCTTCCAGCGAGCCGATGCAGATTTCCTCACCGTCCTCCGAGCGCCAGATGGGCAGCGGTGTGCCCCAGAAACGCGAGCGGGAGAGGTTCCAGTCGTTCAGGTTGTCGAGCCAGTTGCCGAAGCGTCCGCTGCCTGTCGACTCGGGATGCCAGTTGATGGTGCAGTTCAGCTCGCTCATGCGCTCCTTCATCGATGAACTTTTGATGAACCAAGAGTCAAGGGGATAATAGAGCACGGGCTTGTCGGTGCGCCAGCAGTGGGGATAGTTGTGTACGTGTTTTTCAATCTTGAATACCTTGCCCTCGGTTTTCAGATCCATGCAGATGCTGATGTCTAAGGTCTCGTCCTTCTCAGTCAGGTTCTCGTCGTAGGCATTCTTCACGTAGCGGCCACTGTAGCGGCCCCATTTCTCCACGTCCACATATTTTTTCACGAAGTCGGCGTCGAGGTCTTCCACCAGATAGTATTTGCCCTGCAGGTCTACCACGGGTCGCTCGTTGCCCTTCTTGTCGATGAGCACAATGGGGCAGATGCCGGCCTGCTTAGCCACGAAGGCATCATCGGCACCGAAGTTGGGCGCAATGTGCACGATGCCGGCGCCGTCCTCGGTGGTGACATAGTCGCCGGGAATCACGCGGAAGGCATCGCCCATGGGCTTGATCATGGGCAGCAGCTGTTCGTACTCCATGCCCACGAGGTCGGTTCCCTTGTAGCGTCCCACCACGCGGTAGGGCAGGAACTTCCCGCCTTTCTTGAATTCGGGCATCTCGCCGCCGTCGGTTATCTCGGCAGCGGTGTCGAAGTAGGCCGCCACGCGGGCCTCGGCCATCACCACGGTGATTTTCTCGGCGGTGTAGGGATTATAGGTCTCCAGGGCCACATAGTCAATCTTCGGACCTACGCAGAGTGCCGTGTTGGCAGCCAGTGTCCAGGGCGTGGTGGTCCATGCCATGAAGAATGGCGTGCCCCATTGGGCCATCTCGGGCTTCGGGGTCTTCATGCGGAAGAGGGCGGTGCACGTGGTGTCCTTCACGTCGCGATAACAGCCAGGCTGGTTCAGCTCGTGCGAGGAGAGACCTGTGCCAGCTGCGGGGCTATAGGGCTGGATGGTGTAGCCTTTGTAGAGCAGTCCCTTCTCGTAGAACTGCTTCAGCAGCCACCAGAGTGTCTCTATATACTTGTTGTCGTAGGTGATGTAGGGGTTGTCCAGATCGACGAAATAGCCCATCTTCTCCGTCAGCTCGCGCCATTCTTTGGTGTAGGTCATCACGTTTTCACGGCACTTCTGGTTGTAGTCCTCCGTAGAGATGTAGCGTGGCGACTCGGGGTTGTCGATGTCGGCCTTGGTGATGCCCAGGCTCTTCTCCACACTCAGCTCCACAGGCAGCCCGTGGGTGTCCCAGCCGGCCTTGCGCTTCACCTGGAAGCCCTGCATGGTGCGGTAGCGGTTGAAGGTGTCCTTCAGCGCACGTCCCAGCACATGGTGAATGCCGGGGTGGCCGTTGGCCGAGGGAGGCCCCTCGAAGAACACGAACTGCGGGCAGCCCTCACGTTCGTCTATGCTGCGGTGGAAGATGTCTTCCTTTGTCCACTTGTCTAAAATCTCATTGTTTACCTGCGTCAGGTTCAAACCATTGTGCTCGGCGAATTTTTTTGCCATATTTCTTCCTTATAAAATCGGTTGTTTTGTTTTTGACGTGCAAAGGTACGAAGAAAAATTGACATGACCAAATCAGAACCATTTTTTTTGTACTCGGGTGGGGGCAAGGGGTCTCTGGTTATGTGGCCTTGGGTAACCCCGTTGAGAGTCCGAAGCTTTCGGACTGCGAGTCTGTGGCCTTCGGACTGTGAGTCCGACGGCTTCGGACTGCGAGTCCGAAGGCACTTTGAACTGTGAGTCCAACCACTTCTCGGACTGTGAGTCCGAACCCGTTCGGACTGCTGGTACAATTCTGCGTGGACTCCCTGTCTGCGGGCATTTTAAGAAAAAACAGCGTGAAGCTGTACCGCTCGGAATGGTATGGACAAGAAAAAGGAGAATCCGCAGGGATTCTCCTTTGCTGTCTCTTCACACTCCAACTGTGTGCGAAGAAATGGTCTTGTGCTGTGACTTACTGGAGTGTGCCGTTCTCAGCAGCCTGGATCATGGCAGCAGAAGCATACATGTAAATCTCAACGCGACGGTTCTGCTGGCGGCCGGCGGCAGTAGAGTTGTCAGCAACGGGGTTGGTAGAACCCTGGCCGTCAACCTCGCGAATCTGACCGGCGTTCACACCCTGACCAAGCAGATAGGTCTGCACAGCCTTGGCACGGTTCACCGACAGGGGGTTGTTCACAGCGTCGGAACCGGTGCTGTCGGTATGGCCAAAGATGGCGATGTCGCAGTCGCGGTTGTTCTTAAGCAGAGTAGCGCACTCGTTCAGGGCTGCCTTTGAATTGGCGTTCAGAGTGGCCTTGCCGGTGGCAAAGAGGATACCCGAATCAAAGGTCAGTTTCACAGCCTGCAAGCCGTTGGCATCGGTCACGCTCTCAACCTGGGCGTTCTTCACAGCCTCGGCCTGAGCCTTCACCTTGTCCATGTGCTTGCCGATGAGGGCACCAGTACCAGCACCGACAGCAGTACCTACAGCAGCACCGACAGCGGTGTTACCGGCAATCTTGCCAACGATGGCACCAAGCACAGCACCAGCACCTGCGCCGATAGCAGTACCCTTACCCAGATTGTTACATCCTGCCATCACGATGCAAGCGCAGAGCGTGAGGACGATAGCTTTCATTTTCTTCATGTCGATTTTAAGTATTTAAGTGGTTAAACGATATTATTTCGCGCTGCAAAGATAATATTTTTTATTCAAGTTTTTTCGTTTGACCCCATAAATCTGTCGTCCTTTAACTCCCTTTAACTCCTTTGACTCCTTTAACTCCTCAAAAAGTTGTACCTTTGCACCCAAATTTAATACATATTTAGAATAATCATGGCAAAAGAATTGAAAGATTTGACAAAACGGGCTGATAATTACAGTCAATGGTTCAACGACTTGGTGGTAAAAGCCGACCTGGCAGAACAGAGTGCTGTGCGTGGCTGTATGGTGATCAAACCCTACGGCTATGCCATCTGGGAGAAGATGCAGCAGCAGCTCGACAAGATGTTTAAGGAGACCGGCGCCCAGAACGCATATTTCCCCTTGCTCATTCCAAAATCATTCCTCTCGAGAGAGGCAGAACACGTAGAGGGCTTCGCCAAGGAGTGCGCCGTGGTGACCCACTACCGCCTGAAGGCTGCCGACGGCGGCGTGGTGGTGGACCCGGCTGCCAAGCTGGAGGAAGAGCTCATCGTGCGTCCTACGTCGGAGACCATCATCTGGAACACCTATAAGAACTGGATCCACTCGTGGCGCGACCTGCCACTGATGTGCAACCAGTGGTGCAACGTCATGCGATGGGAGATGCGCACGCGCCCGTTCCTCCGCACCTCAGAGTTCCTGTGGCAGGAAGGACACACCGCTCACGCCACACGCGAGGAGGCCGAAGAAGAAGCACAGAAGATGCTGAAAGTCTATGCCAAGTTCGCTGAGGAGTGGATGGCTGTGCCCGTGGTTCAGGGCGTGAAGAGCGAGACCGAGCGCTTCGCTGGAGCACTCGACACCTACACCATCGAGGCCATGATGCAGGATGGCAAGGCCCTGCAGAGCGGCACCAGCCACTTCCTGGGACAGAACTTCGCCAAGGCCTTCGACGTGACATATCTTAACAAAGAGAACAAGCCCGAATACGTGTGGGCTACATCATGGGGCGTGTCGACACGACTCATCGGTGCACTCATTATGACTCACTCTGACGACAACGGACTGGTGCTGCCGCCGCGCCTCGCTCCGATACAGGTGGTCATCATCCCCATTGCCACCAAGCCCGAACAGATGGAACTGGTGAACAAGGAGGTGACGCCCATCATTGAGACACTGCGACAGAAGGGCATCAGCGTGAAGTTCGACGATGCCGACAACAAACGCCCCGGATTCAAGTTTGCCGACTACGAGCTGAAGGGCGTACCCGTGAGGCTGGTACTGGGTGCACGCGACCTGGAGAACGGCACCATCGAGGTGATGCGCCGCGATACGCTCGAGAAGGAGACACGGCCCCTGGAAGGCATCGCAGAGTACGTGGAACAGCTGCTCGACGAGATACAGCAGAACATCTTCCAGAAGGCTAAGGCCTATCGCGATGCCCACATCTTCGAGTGCGACAACTACGAGGAGTTCAAGGAGCGGGTGAAGGACGGCGGATTCTTCCTCTGCCACTGGGACGGCACTGCCGAGACCGAAGCAAGGATCAAGGAAGAGACGCAGGCCACCATCCGCTGCGTGCCGTTCGGCGTGGAGCAGACTCCTGGTGTGGACATGGTGACAGAAAAGCCCTCGAAGGCACGCGTCATCATTGCACGTAGCTATTAGTTCATCTTTCACCCACTATCCTTCACCTCCAATGAACACATACTTCGACGAGATAGGCCGCGAGCAACTGCTCACAGAGGAACAGGAGCGACAATTGTCGGCTCGCATACTAAGCGGCGACAGACGGGCACTCGACCGACTGGTAGAGGCCAACCTGCGTTTTGTCGTCAGCATAGCACGCCAATATCAGGGGAAGGGGCTCGACATGAGCGACCTGGTGAGTGAGGGCAATCTGGGACTGATGAAGGCCGCTGCCAAGTATGATGCCACACGCGGGCTGCGCTTTGCCAACTACGCAGTGGTGTTCATACGTAGACAGATAGAGAAGGCCCTGAAAGCTGAGACGGCCGAGGTCAGAGTGGAGAACCGACAGGATGGGAAGACGCGCTCGGTAGACGCTCCGTTGGGCAGCAAAAACAGCATCAGCCTCCTCGCTGTCATTGCCGACAGCTCGGCTCCTCAGACCGACGAGCGCGTCTACAACGCCAATAGGGCGGAGGCGGTGGAGTATGCTCTTCAGATGCTGGATGAACGTGAGACGCAGGTCGTAACAGCCTATTTCGGAATAGGACAGGAGAACCTGACCATGGCCGAGATAGCTGACGACATGGGACTGAAACGCGAGCGCGTCAGGCAAATACGCGACAAAGCCGTCAGACATCTGAAGAAAGCATACCAAAAGAAACTTAGGGAACTGAAAGCATGACAGAAGACTTGTTGTCACAATTGAACGACAGCCAGCGACGAGCCGTTGAATACTGCAACGGAGCGTCGCTGGTAATCGCTGGGGCCGGCTCGGGAAAGACTCGTGTGCTCACCTACAAGATAGCATACCTGATGCAGCAGCACGGACTGAAGCCCTGGAACATCTTGGCACTGACATTCACCAACAAGGCCGCGCGAGAGATGAAGGAACGCATAGGACGGCTGGTGGGCAGCGAACTGGCACAGCGACTGAACATGGGGACGTTCCACTCTGTCTTCGCACGCATTCTAAGGGCTGAGGCCCAGATCATAGGCTACAGCTCGAACTTCACCATCTACGACCAGGCCGACGCACGCTCGCTGGTGAAGACCATCGTCAAGGAGATGCAGCTCGACGACAAAGTGTATAAGCCCGCATCGGTGGCCGACCAGATATCGATGGCAAAGAATCACCTCATCCTTCCCAATGCCTTCGTGAATTGCTCGCTCTACGACCAGAAGAAGCCCAAGGTGGCCGATATATATAAAAGGTACGCGGAGAGATGTCGGCAGGCCAACGCCATGGATTTTGACGACCTGCTGGTGCAGACGTTCCTGCTCTTTGAACAACACGAGGAGGTGAGGAGGAAGTACGCAGACCGATTCCAATACGTATTGGTGGACGAGTATCAGGATACTAACTTCGCACAGCAGCGCATAGTGCTGCAGCTCACTCGCGAGAATCAGCGCGTCTGTGTGGTGGGCGACGATGCACAGAGCATCTATAGCTTCCGAGGAGCCAACATCGACAATATCCTGAACTTCCGCGATGCATACAATGGGGCAGAACTCTTCAAACTGGAGCAGAACTACCGCTCGACACAACTGATAGTGCAGGCTGCCAATAGTCTGATCAAGAAAAACGAGCGGCAGATACCAAAAGAGGTCTACAGTCGCAACGAACACGGCGAGAAGCTCTTGCTGAAGCCCGCTTACAGCGACAGGGAGGAGGCGATGATCGTCTGTCAGGATATTAAAAGAATTAAGCGGCAGGACCGTTGCGAATACAGCGACTTTGCCATCCTCTACCGTACGAACTCGCAGAGCCGCTCGTTCGAGGAGCAAATGCGCAAGGACGGCATACCATATCGCATCTACGGCGGACTGAGTTTCTATCAGCGTAAGGAGATAAAGGATGTCATCGCATACTTCCGCGTCGTGGCTAACCCGGATGATGAGGAAGCCCTGCGCCGCATCATCAACTATCCTACACGGGGCATTGGCGACACGACCGTGCAGAAAATAGCAACTGCGGCTAATACTTATGGCGTGTCGCTTTGGAACGTCATTTCACAGCCGGTGCTCTTCCGCCTGGAGGTGGCCAAGGCAACGGCAAGCAAGATAGAGGCATTCCGACAACTGGTGGAGGGATGGCATAGCAGAATGACCAAGGAAGACGCCTACCAGCTGGGACATGCCATCATCATGGAAAGCGGCATATCGAAAGATATTTACGGCAGCAGGAATCCGGAAGACCTCTCAAGGCAGGAGAATCTTGAAGAGTTTCTGGCTGGAATGCAGGACTTCGTGGAGAGCAGACGTGAAGAGGACTTGGGCAACCAGACATCACTGAACGATTTCCTGCAGGAGGTGGCGCTGCTTACCGACCTCGACAGCGATGGCGACGCTGACCAGCCGAAGGTGTCGCTGATGACTATTCATGCAGCCAAGGGCCTGGAGTTCCCTACCGTTTTCGTCGTCGGACTTGAGGAGAATATCTTCCCTTCGCCTATGTGTACTGACTCTTTGCGTGGACTTGAAGAGGAACGGCGCCTGCTCTACGTGGCTATAACCCGAGCAGAACGTCACTGTATTATGACGTATGCACAGAACCGTTTCCGATACGGACACATGGAGTACGACACACCATCACGCTTCATACGCGACATCGACTCAAGACTGATTCATGTAGAGGGAGAAAGCACGAAGGACGAAAAGGAATATCGCCCTTGGGGACAGCGTTCGGACTCAAGGCGAAGTGAATGGATGCAGAATCCCCGACCTGTGGCAACGCAGTTCCAGTCCGACCCCATGCCGCGTGCTGTGGCTCCAAGAAGGCCAGAAACACCCACAGACCCTCTCTCTCCCAGTTTCAGACAACAGTTGGAGGCGGCACGGGGACATAGGCTGACGCCCATTAACTCATTGCCCTCACCTCACACCTCAGATCCATCACCTCTCGCCTCTGACACAACCATCCGGGAGGGAGCTACTATCGAGCACCAGCGGTTCGGCATCGGTACCATTATCAAACTCGAAGGAAAGGGCGAGAACTTGAAAGCCACCGTTCAGTTCCGCAATGCCGGCATGAAGCAGCTGCTGATGAAGTTTGCCAAATTCAATGTCATTGGTTAAGTCGCGGAACGGGACATAAGCTGGCAATCCTCGGGGAATCGCGTTTGTCTGCCTTTCTTTATAATAAGGTGTAAAAGCCGCCTCGTTTGATATTTGTCAATAGTAGAGAAATATTTTTGTTTTTATGCGAAAAAAAGTGCGAAAAGTTTTGGTAGTTCGCTGAAAAGTTGTACCTTTGCATCCGCTTTCGGCCGGTAACGCGCCGTTGGTGATTGAAGAAGAGTTCTTTGAAAGATTTCCATAGACAGAAAAGAAGTAGTACAAGAAGCGGTGCCTGCTGCTGTGTCCCTGTGGCATGTCATGCGGGCGCCGGGTGAAGTAAACGAACCGTCATTTATATGAGAAGGTGCTTTACCTGATATTTTTTTTCGGACAGTCGTCCTGAGCAGAGACAGGCCTCCGGCTTTGTCCTTCTTCCGTTTTTTTTGCGGGGTTGGTCAGTGTGCCGTGCCGAGATATTTTTTTACAATGAAGAGTTTGATCCTGGCTCAGGATGAACGCTAGCTACAGGCTTAACACATGCAAGTCGAGGGGCATCATTGGGATAGCTTGCTATTCCA
>JAILPA010000116.1 GCA_024690505.1 Prevotella sp. | reverse complement strand
TCTCACCGATGGTAGGCATCAGCGGTTCTTTGTCCTCACTTAATTCAACAACAACCTCTTTGCCAGCAAACAGAGCCTTGGCTTCTTCCGCTGATAGCAGCTTATAATCATTATTCCGTTCCATACCTCACAATTTTTTGCAAAGATACGAAATAAATCTCAATTTTCAATTTTCAATTTTCAATTTTCAATTCGCTACGCTGCCATGAACTTAGAGATTTCCTCGGGTATCTCAGCACCGTGTATCACGGCGTCAAAAAGGGCGGCCACCTCCTTGGCGGTGTAGACCTTCTCACCGTTGGCGCCAGCCGATTCTTCATTCTTCATTCTTCGTTCTTCATTCTTCTGCTTCCACTCTTCGCGTTTCTTAGCGCGTTCCTCGGTGGTGGCGTCGATGATAGCCTGGGCGTCAGCCAGTGTCTTGCCAGCGTTCAGGGCGTCGCAGACGTCCTTCGCTGCCTCGGCATAGCGACTGCCGAAGGTCAGCATCCACGTCTTCTTGTCACCGTCCTTGGTATAGCTGAAGCTGGCGTGCAGGCTCATAGCTTCCTGGGGAGTCATAGCCCCCTCGTTGAATCCAACAATACGGGCACATGCCTTACCCTTCTTCGAGGTGTAGGGCTCATACTTGAGATGTCTGATGGCTGATGTCTGATGGCTGGTGTCTGACTTCGCCTTGGTCTGCGGCTTCTGCGGCTTGCTCTTCGTCGCCTTCTCCTCCGCCTTGTCTTTAGGCATCTCCGTCTTGACCTGCGGTCGAGCAGGCGCAGGCTCTGGCTCGTCGATAACCTCTTCCACCTCCTCAGTTGCGGTAGGCTCCTCGGCGGTAGTTTCCTCGGTAGGCGTAGGCTCTTCGTTGGCGCCAGCCGATTCTTCATTCTTCATTATTAATTCTTCATTTTCCTGTTCTTCATTTCCCTTAGCGTCAGCCGATTCTTCATTCTTCATTCTTAATTCTTCATTTCCCTTAATCTTCCAGACTCCCTGCGCCTGCATCGTTTCCAGCTGCGTCATAGGAACGGGAATCTCCTTCGGCTCCCCGTTGTTGATGATGTAGTCGGTAATCAGGTTGTCACCCTCTACACCCTTGATAATGAACTTGGCGAATCCGTCGCCTACGATGATTGTCTTGCCGATAAGGTCGGCGCCCTTTGCATTGTTTGCCATAGCTTCGTTGTTGTTAGTTGTTGAATCATTGTTTGTTGTCTCGTTGCGCAGTTGCTTTACAAACTGCTTGTTGCTCTCTGTATAGCCATTCATACCCACACTGGATACAAACATATACAACTTCGGCCACATGCGGTTGTTGAATAACCACGCGATATCATCCTTCGCCTGTTCAAGTGCATCCACGATTGCGTCGATAGTCTTACGACTGTTACGGGGTGCATTCATCAGTTTTATCTCTTTTGACGAACCCAGTGGGTCGTGACAACCCGTAACAAAGCTCGAGTGTGTTATGAATCCGCTTGTCACTTCTATCAGTTCTGGCGTCATCATCACATAGAAATTGCCACCACCAAACGGGTATGAGTCAAAGTTCACGTACATCGTCAGCGAGTTGTACTTGTGACCTTCAAAGGTGTACTCGGTAATGGGCACGTCAAAGCTACGCCCTTGAATCTTGCTTGCCATAGTCGTTACTTTTTTCTTTTGTTGTTATATTTTGCGGTGCATGCTCTGCTGTACTTTCTTTGGTAGTCCAGCACCAGCAGCGTCCGTCGTTGCAGATTGATTTCTTTGATTACGTGACGGAGGTCGGTGACGGGCAGGCCCGCCATCGACTCATCCATAGTCAGCATGTCGTACTTACGACTTTGCTTGCTCTTCGTCCTTGGTCTGTGCGTCCTCATGTTCTCTGCAGTTTAGATACTTGTTCAGACGATCGACAAACTCGCCGGACTTTTCGGCATGTTCCAGTCGGCCACAGTAGCCTCGTTTGCTCAGCTCCTTCACCAGTGCCCACTCGCTGGTGTTCTCCAGAGCGCAGGTCTCAGTGTAGTTGTCGCGGATGAAAATGCCGATGCGCTCGCTGTAGTCGTTGATGATAGTCTGCATGCGCTTGCTTATCACCATGCGCTCACGCTCCAGCTGCAAGAACTGCTCATGGATTTCATGCAGCAGCTGCTTCTTCGCGGCCTGACGCTCCTTGATTTCTTCAATCATCACCTGCAGGGGGTGTAACTCCTCTGCCTTCTTCGCTCTCATCTCCTTGAGCTTTAGCTCGAATTCTGTTTGTGTCATAGTCTTACGCTACTTTACGATAGTTAATAAACTCGTCCACCATTTCCTGTGGAACATTCACTGCACTCATATTGTACGCCACTGCTATCTGGCGGCGAATCTTTGTCATTTTAATTTTCTTTGCCATAGTCTTTCAGATTTTTTTAGTTTAATATTACATATAAAGCAAGCACCCCTCGACCGATTGGCCAAAGGGTGCAGATAAGAGAGAATTAGATTTCTTAGATTGTAAACGTGAAGTGTACTCCGCCGCTGCCGTCAGGCTCGATAGTTGTCCTGCCTTTGCCGATGATATCCATGCCGATAACAAACTGTGCCTGCATCTTCGGCAGAGCCAGCGCATCCTTCACAAAGATCCTGTCGCCAGTAGGAAATTCCAGATAGAACTGGCAGCGGTGCGAAGTCACCGTTGACTTCATCCTGTCAACAGCCGTAGGCGCTCCAGGCTGTATGCCCAATGCCTCGGCCACCTTCATAGGTATGCAAGTGTTCGTGGCACCCGTGTCCCACAAGGCCATAAGGTCTGCAAACATCTCCCCGCCGGCCACAGGGTTGACAGCCCTCACCGGCGACAGAATCTGCAGATAGCTACGCCCGTCTTGTTCGATGGGCGTAGCATGAATCTTAATCTCCATAGTCGCAATTCGTTTAAGTGCTCAAGATTACTTTCGACATATCAAACGGCTTGTTGACGATCTCGACTTTGGTGTCGCTCCAGTCGTCCTCGTCCAGATAGGGGCAGTAGTCGGTTACAAACGGCACCATGCTTTTACTTAGAATTTCTTCTGATTCACTTGCCGACAACAAGCGAGGCGGCTGATAGTCAGCGCACGCCATAGTGCAGTACACACCGATAGTCGGCATCAGTTCGTCTTTAAATTTCTGTTCCAGAATCTCAGCGCTTTAGAAGTTCACACTGCAAAGATACGAATAAGCGAGCGAAATGCCAAATG
>JAILPA010000109.1 GCA_024690505.1 Prevotella sp. | reverse complement strand
ATTCCTTTTTCGATATTCGGAAAATCATAATAGGCAGGTTGTTCTACCGATAATTCATCAAAAGAGAATAGACTGAAAAGAAACGTTGAATCCATCAACTCTTCTACATCTGTAAAGATGCTACCAAGAGAGCCATCGGCTTTGAATTCTATTTTTAGCAGATATTTTATCTTATCGTTATTGTCAAGAGACTCTATAAATGAAGCCGTTTTTGCGATGCCAGAATACTTTAAAGTCGCATTTACATTTGGCTCGACATCATCAGGAACCCCTTCTTTCATCCACTTGTCTAAGATGGAACTCTCTTTTGCTTTAACCTTGTCGAATTCCTTTTTCTTAATACTAAGAATAGCATCTTCGCACTCCTGACACTCTTGTACGGATAAACCTATAGCATGAAGGTTTTCTTTGAACGAATCCGGCTGAGTCTCATATAAAGCATTTAAAAGTTTATAAGCAGCTTCTTTATTACATGATTTAATCAAAGAAATTTTGCTTTGAACTTCGTCTTCAAGCATCAGTCCCCAAGTACCTGCTATCAGATATTTCATGTTCTTGTTATTCCTACAGCCATTGGCTAAATCAGAATAAACAGATTTAGACAAGTTAGGTAAATCGTCATTGCGGGTTTGCGCATTTACGAAAAGGCAAGCCAAAGCAAGTAATGTAAATAGTATAAGTCTGCTACAGAAATCCATGATTAATTATAATTTATATTTTTCGGCAAAGGTACGAATAAGCGAGGAGAAATGCAAAAGAATATTGAGTTTTCTTGAGAGAAAGTACCTAAGACCGAGGTCAAAGGTAATACTTTTCATTGAGAAAAAGAAATTTCTATGTTAAACTGACTTTTGGCAAGACCAAAACATGGTTACTTTTGCCGAGTTCAGCGGAAAAAAAGAATGGAAAAATCAATTTGGATAACCGCCCACGGTTGTTAACAAAAAGCGACGCACCCCAATGGATGGGATGCGCCGCTCGCTATATGAGGATGATTCCTGGGCAGCGGTTATGCCAGGAGCTTCTTCACCTGCTCGTAGACGTTCTGACCGGTGAAGCCCAACTTCTCGTCGAGCACCTTGTAGGGTGCGGAGAAACCGAAGCTCTCGAGACCCCATACGCAGCCGTCGGCTCCTACAAGACCTTCAAGGTTGACGGGCAGACCAGCGGTGAGACCGAATTTCTTCTTGCCACAGGGGAGCACGCTCTGCTGGTACTCCTTCGACTGGCTGCGGAACAGTCCCTCGGAGGGAACGCTGACCACGCGGGTCTTGATGCCATCGGCAGCCAGCAGCTTAGCGCCAGCCTCAAGGGTGGACACCTCTGAGCCTGAGGCAAGCAGGATGACGTCGTAGTTCTCGTCTGAGCCAGCAACGACGTAAGCGCCCTTAGTGGCCTGGCTGTAGTCGTTGCCCTCGGGCAGCATCTCAATGTTCTGACGCGAGAAGATCAGAGCCGTCGGGGTGTCGACATTCTCCATGGCCATGCGCCAGCAGACGGTGGTCTCCTCAGCATCGGCAGGACGTACAACGAGCACGCTGTTCTTGCCGTGGTGGTTCTTCAGCTTCTCCATCAGGCGGATCTGTGCCTCCTGCTCTACGGGCTCATGGGTAGGACCGTCCTCACCAACGCGGAAAGCATCGTGAGTCCAGATGAACTTCACAGGGAGCTCCATGAGGGCAGCCATGCGGACAGCGGGTTTCATGTAGTCGGAGAAGACAAAGAAGGTGCCGCAAGCGGGAATGACGCCTCCGTGGAGAGCCATACCGATGCAGCAGCAGGCCATGGTGAGCTCAGCCACGCCAGCCTCGAAGAAAGCACCGCTGAAGTCGCCACGTACGATGTCGTGGGTCTTCTTCAGGAAGCCGTTGGTGTTGTCACTATTCGACAGGTCGGCACTGGCGCAAATCATGTTGGGCACCTGCTCAGCCAGCTGGCCCAGGACAGCTGCCGATGCGCTGCGGGTAGCGCTGCCGGCTTTCTGCTCCACCTTGCTCCAGTCAATCTTCGGAGCCTTGCCACTGAACCATTCCTTCAGTTGCTCAGCCTTCTCGGGATTAGCCTTGGCCCATGCTGCCTTCTCGGCGTAGCGCTGGTCGCAAATCTGACGCAGCTCCTTGGCACGCTTGGCATAGAGTTCCTGCACTTCGGGGAATATCTGGAAGGGGTTCTCAGGATCGGCACCGAGGTTCTTCATGGTCTGCACGAAGTTGTCGCCACCGAGGGGGGCACCGTGGGTGGCGCAGTTGCTCTCATAGGAAGAGCCGTCAGCCTTGCGGGCGCCCTTACCCATGATGCAGTGGCCAATGATGAGCGATGGGCGCTCCTTCTCGGCCTGTGCCTTCTTGATGGCCTCGCGAATCTGGTCGACATCGTTGCCGTCAATCTTCTGCACGTACCAGCCCCATGCCTCGTATTTCTTGGCGGTGTCTTCACAGGTCACCACCTCAGTACGGGTGGAAAGCTGGATGTCGTTGGCATCGTAGAACATGATGAGGTTATCGAGACCAAGGTTGCCTGCTATACGGCCTGCGCCCTGAGATATCTCCTCCTGTACGCCACCATCGGAGATGTAGGCGTAAATGGTCTGTCCCATCACGTCGCCCAGACGTGCCTTCAGGAACTTGGCGGCAATGGCAGCGCCCACGGCAAAGGTGTGCCCCTGTCCGAGGGGACCGCTGGTGTTCTCAATGCCACGCTCAATCTCGCGCTCGGGGTGTCCGGGGGTGACGCTGCCCCACTGGCGCAGGTTCTTCAGATCCTCCAGTGTGTACTTGCCAATAAGAGCGAGCTGGCTGTAGAGCATCGGAGCCATGTGACCGGGGTCGAGGAAGAAGCGGTCGCGACCTTCCCACGCGGGGTTCTCGGGATCATAGACCAAGAACTCGGAATAGAGAGTGTTGATGAAATCGGCACCACCCATGGCTCCGCCGGGGTGTCCACTCTTAGCTTTTTCTACCATCGCTGCAGCCAGGATGCGGATGTTGTCGGCTGCGCGGTTCATTACTTTGTTGTCATTCATAATAAAAAGGTAATTGGTATGTATTGTTATTTTGTCTGAGTTTTCTTGCGCTGGTGCACAAAGAGGAATACAGAGGCTGCTATGATAAGCAGGAGAAGGATGTAGGAACAGTAGGCAATGGTCTCGGTGGTCTGGATGGATGCCGGCTTGAACGTCAGCACCACCTGATGCTTACCGGGCTCCACGCGCAGAGCACGGAGCACGTAGTTCACACGTCCCAGCTCCACGGGCTTGCCGTCGACGGTGGCCGTCCATTCGGGATAATATATCTCGGAGAAGACGACCACGCCGCCCTTACTGCTGTTCACGGTATAGTGCAACTCGTTGGGATCGTACTTGTCGAGCGTCACAGTTGAGGTGCTATCCTGCTCCACGCTGGTGCCTAACACCTGTTGGAATTTCTTGTCGGCCACAGCCTCATGGCGCAGATCGGCCGTACTCTGCAAGGCGGCCATCTCTTCGTCGGCATTATTCACATAGCTGACCTTGTCCACCATCCATGCGTGACCGTAGGCTTGGGGGTTGAGCACGGGCCTCGGTGCGATGTAGCCCTCGCCGTTCTGCTTCCACTTCACCTCGCCCAGCACAATGTAGCGCATGTTGAGCATGTTGAGCACGGGGGCCAGGTTGTCGGGCTGATGTCCTTGGGACGTGATGGAATCAGCCGCCATAGCCAGGTTGTTGAAGTCGTATCCCACCTGGGGCAGCCAGAAATACAGTTGCCAAGCCTCGCTGAAGAAGCATCGGTCTATCAAGTCCTGATAGCGGCTCAGCTTCGCGGCATGATAACCGCCTATGGACTTGTGGTAGTAGCTGGTCTGGTTCTCGTTGAAGGCATTGCTATAAGCGCCCGTAAACGAATTCAGGTCGGGCACCATGCCTTCCTGAGTGGGTCTGAAATAGGCACTCTGTAGGTTCAGCACGCGGTAGTTGGGCGTAGTGTCGCGCAGTAACGCTTCGTCGAGCTCGGTCTTCTGATGTACCGTCTGCTTCACGCTGGCATCGCGGAACATCGAGTCATTCAGGTAGCGCTTGTTCACCTGCCACAGATCGAAGAGGCACACCACCAACACGATTCCCACCATATAAATTGCTTTGAGGCGCTTGGTCAGGAACAGCCAGATAGCTACCAGACCGGCAACGATGATGCCCAAGGAGCGCCAGCAGTCGGATGTGAAGATACTCATACGCACGTCCATAAGTGTTTCCAGGAAGGGATTGTGCTTGCCAAAGGTCTGCTCGTCCATGGGACTGCTGAAATCGAAGAATGTCGATGGCATCAGGGCGAAGAGCAGTAGCACACCACCCACCAGCACACTGCTGACGATGAAGGGGGTTAGCTTCACTTCCTTGTCGAGCGTCTTTCCGAGCCCGGCAGGCAGGGCGATACCGTAATATCTCATCACGCTCGCTACCATGACTGCCACCAGAAGCAGCAGGCCAAGCCCCACAAAGAAGGCGGCATCCCACCAGATTCCGAGCAGGATGAGCAGGCCGCTGACACAGCCGCAAACCGACAGGACATTGAGCTTGCCCGTCAGACAGCTCGGGTCGTCCACAATCTTCTTCATGGCCATGATGGCCAGCAGAGGCATGGTGAACTCGGCGATGACAAGGATGGACTCTACAGTGCGGAACTTGGCGTAGAGCGGCACATAGTCAATGAAAAAATCGGTGAAGCCCATGAAGTTCTTACCCCATGCCAGCATAATCGACATCACGGTGGCAGCGAGCAAGGCCCACTTCACCGGGCCTTTCACGATAAACAGTCCGAGGATGAACAGCAACACCACCAGGGCACCCACATAGACGGGGCCCATCGTGCCGCCATCGCCCCAATACTGTGGCATGGCCGACATCATATCGGTTGACGAGGCTGAGCCCATCACTTCCTGGCCGTCCTCGGTGCGTTTCGCAACATATTTGATCTCCTGTTCCTCAACATTCTTCGCAGCACTGCTTTCGCCAAGGGGGAAAACATCTGTGCCACTGGTCGTCTCGGAAGAGGCTCTCATCGAGGCTCCGCCCTGCACATTGGGTACAAGCAGCGACCACGTTTCACCGATACCGTAGCTGTAGCTGGTAATATAGGAGCGGTCGAGACCCTCGTCAGCGCCTTTCTCTCCTTCAGGCTTCGAAAGCTCACTGCCTCCGCGCATGGTCTCTTTCTCGTACTGCTTAGTCTGATAGAGGCTCGAGATGTTGATGGCAACACCAATAAGGGCACCCACTACGCAGACGCCAAGGGCCTTCACAATGTGCAGCCATTCCTTCTTGCGTACTGCCTCGGCAATGAATGCCAGCACCATGAAGAGGATGACAAACAAATAGTAGTATGTCATCTGGAAATGGTTGGCATGTAACTGCAAGGCGGCAAAGAGTGCCGTCACCGCAAGGCCCCATACATATTTACCCCTGAATGCCAGCACCACGCCCGCAATGAGCGGCGGCAGATAGGCCAGGGCTATGACTTTCCACAGATGGCCGGCAGCAATAATGATGAGGAAATAGGTTGAGAAGGCCCAGATGATAGCTCCCAGCGCAGCCAGATACTGACGGAAGTTGAAAGCCCGCAACAGGATATAGAACCCCAGCAGCGAGGCAAACAGGAACCATACATTATCGGGCAGCCACAAGTGATAGGCTTTCTCGATGAATGACAGAGGCTTGGCACTGTCGTACGACGGCGCAATCTGGTAGGTAGGCATACCCGAGAACAGGCTGTTGGTCCAGCGGGTACGCTCGCCTGTCCGCTCCAGATACTCCTTTGCCTCCTGGCCTGCACCTGCACCTGCCACGCTGTCGTGCTGGTAGAGGATGCGGTTCTCAGTGTCGGCAGGATAGAAATAGGCAAATGCCACAAGGACAAAGAACAGCACTGCCACCACATCGGGCAGGCAGCGCTTTAACAGGCTCAGCTTTCCGGAATTGGAATTATTCAATTGACTCATTTCTTCAAATAAATGCTTTAGTAATTAGCGGGTGACCCGTGTCACCTTCTTCGTGCGTGAATTAAAGTAAACCACATGGAAGGGACGGTCGGTGAACTGGTACGTCCATTTATACTGTCCCCCATTTGCCCGCGACTCATCACTCGGTTCACCCAGTGCAAGCTTCACCTCTTCCTCGGTAAATCCAGCCTTCACAATACCTTTCCGTATGTCGTTCAGGTGTTCTTTCTTCACGTTGGGAAGCGACAGGGGATCGCCAAAGGCAAAGAGGCGGCTGAAGTGCTCTTCCTTAGCGCCGGCAATGGTGCCTATGATGCTTTGCTCGACCATCAGCACGTCCACAGTATATTCCTTGCCCGACTGCTTACCCGTCAGTCCCAGGGTGACATAGTCGCTGCCGGCCCTCTTCTGCATACCGCTGATGGTAAAGGCCGACATGCGCGACATATTCACCCTATCGCCCTTCTCATTACGCATCTCAATGGGCTGTACCGAATAGACGGCCTTGCCAATGTATTCCTTGTATTCGGGCGATACTGCCACCTTGGCACCCAGCAGTTCAAAGGAACCGACAAACGTGTGGGGCACCATGTCGCTCATCTCGAACTCCTCGTCGCGCATACCGCTGTTGGTACGGCTGATGGCCACGTTCTGGAAATACTCTATGCTGTCGCGGTCTTTCACAATAATCTTCACCGGGAAGTTACGGGTGCCAACGCCCACCTTCACAATGGTCATCACCTCGTTCTGCTTCTTGTTTTCGTGGATGTCAATCATCTTGACGCCATCACCGGCAATCTCCGTATCCTGATAGAGGAACAGCGACAACACGCGCACCTGCTTGCCCAGGAGCTCGCGGATGGCGGTGTCGACATCACCCAGATAGGCCAGTGTGGGCACGCCCGTCTTACTGTAGCAGTAATCGGCAAACGATGCCGTGGGGACTTCGTAGTAATAGCCTTTGGTGGTGTCCTCCTCCAACACGAAGTTCATGCGCTCGTGCAGACCGCCATTGTTTGAATGGCCTTTATAAACCATTATCTTATGCCGCAGACTGGTGCTGGGCACCATCCGCCCCGTTGAAGCCTCGGCAAAGGTCTTGACAACCAAGTCCTTCTGGTTGGGCATCACCATGAAGCGCATCCCCTCGTTCCAATCACACAGACTGACATAACGGAATCGCTGGCTGAAAAAGTCCTTCGGATCGTCGGCATTGTCTTCCCCCGAACCATTCGATACGGCTTTCTGTGCTTTACGATTATCAGCAGCGTTTGCTGTCTTTACAATATAGCGTTGCTCGGCATCGGTAAAGGTCTGAGCATGGGTCGTTGCTGCCACGAATGACATCAAGACAGCCATCATTGTCGTTCTCCTGATCATACTTTTTAATAGGTTTTTATAATTTCGGCGCAAAGATAATAAAAAGTTCTGATATGCGCGACATTTCAGAGCGACAATTTAGGCGGTTCTTGTGAAAAATTTACTTTTTGTGCCAAAATGTCACCGCCCTGTCCCTTTTATCCGTGCCGTCAACACTTTTGGCACAGGCTTTGCTATCACTAAAAGTGACAAAACCCGAATAATAACAATTAAATAAAAGAATAAAATGGGAAAGATTATTGGAATTGACTTAGGTACAACAAACAGCTGCGTAGCCGTTTTTGAAGGCAACGAGCCTGTTGTGATTGCAAACAGCGAAGGCAAGCGTACCACGCCTTCAGTTGTGGGCTTCGTTGAAAACGGCGAGCGCAAGATTGGCGATCCCGCCAAGCGTCAGGCTATCACGAACCCGAAGAACACCGTTTACTCTATCAAGCGCTTCATGGGCGAGACTTGGCAGCAGACCGAGAAGGAAATCTCGCGCGTTCCGTTTACAGTTGTCAACGAGGGAGGCTTCCCCCGTGTCGACATCAACGGCCGCAAGTACACGCCTCAGGAAATCAGCGCCATGGTGCTGCAAAAGATGAAGAAGACCGCCGAGGACTATCTGGGACAGGAAGTGACCGATGCCGTCATCACCGTGCCCGCATACTTCAGCGACTCACAGCGCCAGGCCACAAAGGAGGCTGGTCAGATTGCCGGACTTAACGTGCGCCGAATCGTCAACGAGCCTACGGCTGCCGCTTTGGCATACGGTATCGACAAGACCAACAAGGACATGAAGATTGCCGTCTTCGACCTCGGTGGAGGAACCTTCGATATCTCTATCCTCGACTTCGGCGGAGGTGTGTTCGAGGTGCTCAGCACCAACGGCGACACCCATCTGGGCGGCGACGACTTCGACCAGGTCATCATTGACTGGCTGGTGCAGGAGTTCCGCAACGACGAGAATGGCGCCGACCTGAAGTCCGACCCGATGGCCATGCAGCGACTGAAGGAAGCTGCCGAGAAGGCCAAGATAGAACTCAGCTCGACCACGTCGACCGAGATTAACCTCCCCTACATCATGCCCGTGGGCGGCGTGCCCAAGCACTTGGTGAAGACACTCACACGCGCTAAGTTCGAGCAGCTGGCACACAACCTCATACAGGCTTGCCTCGTGCCCTGCCAGAACGCCATCCGCGACGCAGGCATCTCGGTCAACGACATCAACGAGGTCATCCTCGTGGGCGGTTCCAGCCGTATACCTGCCGTGCAGACACTCGTGAAGAACTACTTTGGCAAAGAGCCCTCAAAGGGCGTGAACCCCGATGAGGTGGTAGCCGTAGGCGCAGCCATACAGGGTGCCATACTCAATCAGGAGACCGGACAGGACATCGTGCTCCTCGACGTCACACCCCTGACCCTCGGCATCGAGACCCTCGGCGGCGTGATGACCAAACTCATCGATGCCAACACCACCATCCCCTGCAAGCAGAGCCAGACGTTCTCGACCGCTGCCGACAACCAGACGGAGGTGACCATCCACGTGCTGCAAGGCGAGCGCCCCATGGCATCGCAGAACAAGAGCCTCGGACAGTTCAACCTCACCGGCATCGCCCCTGCACGCCGCGGCATTCCTCAGATTGAGGTCACCTTCGACATCGATGCCAACGGCATCGTGAAGGTCAGCGCCAAGGACAAGGCCACTGGCAAGGAGCAGGCCATCCGCATCGAGGCCAGCAGTGGACTCTCGCAGGACGAGATCAACCGCATGAAGGCTGAAGCAGAGCAGTTTGCAGAGGCAGACAAGAAGGAGCGCGAGCGTATCGACAAGATGAATCAGGCCGACTCGATGATTTTCCAGACCGAGACCTTCCTGAATGAGAACGGCGACAAGCTGGGTGCCGACAAGGCCAACGTGGAGCCGGCCGTACAGCAGCTGAAGGACGCCCACAAGAGCGGCGACATCGCAGCCATCGACGCTGCCATCAACAACCTCAATCAGGTGATGAACACCGCTTCTCAGAAAATGTACCAGCAGGCTGGCGCAGGCCAACCCGGCGACCAAGGCTTCCAGGGCGGACAACAGGCTGGCGGCGCAGGCTTCCAAGGCGGACAGCAGACCCAGTCGAACCCCAACGACGACGTCCAGGACGCCGACTTCGAGGAGGTCAAATGAGACGCATAAGTAAAGACATAAAAAACACTATCAAATGACGTGTAGCTCAATGAGTTACACGCCATTTGCTTTTTATGGGTTCATGTTTTCTATGTGCTTATTCTGCCTTTTTTTACGGCTTTTTTGTTACATGTGTGTAGCAAGACTTAATGGTAGATAAGGTGTAAGCATTCGATA
>JAILPA010000104.1 GCA_024690505.1 Prevotella sp. | reverse complement strand
TATACTTGGCAGTGTGGGGCTTGCTGTTTGCGGCCCCGCTGCTGAGCCTGTATGTGCGGACGGTGAGCGATGCGACGGTCGTGTTCGACTGGTCGGAGGTGTTCATCGTCTGGCGCAGGTTCGCCGTCTATCTGGCGCTGTTCCTCGTGCATAACTTCCTGCTGGCGCCGCTGCTGGTGCATGGGCACAGACGCGTGGCGTATTTCTCCATTGTGGCCGTGGTTATTACGGCGTTCACCGTCTACCAGTGCAGCAGCCGACCGGAAAAGCCCAAAGGGCACAAGCCGCATATAGCACAGACGGACGGGCATCGGCCGCCACGCCTTGATGCGGAAGCCCCCCGCCAAACGGAGGGCTGGCTTCCGCCAGGGGGCATAACAGACGACGCTCCTCCACATTCCGACAATCGCCCGCCAAGTATGTCCCGGCCAGATGATGCTCCCCCTCCCATCGTCGGCGAGCGCGACATCATGGCCGTCGTGGTGCTCATCCTGATGCTGGGTGCCAACCTCGGCATCAAGGCCTATTTCCGCAGCCACGACGACCGCAAGCGGCTGGCGCTTTTGGAGAAGCAGAACCTGGAGCAGCAACTGGAGTACCTGCGCTACCAGATTAATCCGCACTTCTTCATGAACACGCTCAACAATATCCACGCCCTTGTGGACATCGACCCCGAGAAGGCGAAGGACACCATCCTGGAACTGTCACGGATGATGCGCTTTGTGCTCTACGAGGGGAACAAACAAGGTGTGCCGTTGTCGCGCGAACTCGACTTCATCCGCCACTACGTCACGTTGATGCAGTTGCGCTACACCGACAAGGTACGCATCGACATCGACCTGCCCACGGAGGTGCCTGACCGTCAGGTGCCGCCGCTGATGCTCATCACCTTCATCGAGAACGCCTTCAAGCACGGTGTATCGTATCAGCGCGAGTCGTTTATCGAGGTGCAGGTCGAGGTGAATGGTGACGAACTGCAGTTCTCATGTCGCAACTCTAAATCAGAGAAATCTAATGAGGAGAAAGGAGGTGTGGGGCTCGCCAACGTGCGCAAGCGCCTCAATTTACTCTACGACAAGCGCTACTCGCTCCATATCAAAGACGATACAGACACATATAATGTAGAACTAACAATACCAATATGATGATACGATGCATGGCTATAGACGATGAGCCGCTGGCTCTGCAACAGCTCGTTGCGTATATTAACAAGGTGCCGTTCCTCGAACTTGCCGCCCAGTGCCAGAGTGCCTTGGAGGCCCGAGCATTCCTGGAACACGACACGGCAGATGCCATCTTCTGTGACATCAACATGCCCGACCTCAACGGCATGGACTTCGTGAAGTCGCTCGCAGCTCCACCCCTCATCGTTTTCACCACAGCCTACTCCGAATATGCCGTCGAGGGTTTCCGTGTGAATGCCGTCGACTATCTGCTGAAGCCCTTCGGCCTACAGGACTTCCAGCGGGCAGCAAACCGTCTGAGGGAGCGAATCGAGAGCAACGTACCTTCGGTTGGCGGTTCTTCTACCGACATCCAAGACGACGTGCTCTTCCTCAAGACCGACTACCGCATCGTCAAGGTCAGCATCCCCGACATTCGCTACATCGAAGCCATGAGCGAGTATCTGAAGGTGTGGATAGAGGGTGAGCTGAAGCCCATCATCACCCTCCTGTCGATGAAGAAGATTGAAGAGCGCCTGCCTGACTATTTCATGCGCATCCACCGTTCATATATCGTCAACCTCACGAAGATTCAGGAGGTCAACAAGAACCGCATCATCATGGATGCCCAAACATATCTCCCCATCGGTGACATGTACAAGGAAGCCTTTCAAGCCTATCTGAATACCAAATTTCTGGGTAAATGACGATGTTGAAGAGGTGATGCCGCAGATGCGGGCGTTGGGACTGAATACGGTGCTCTTGCCGGCATATTGGAATCTGATGGAGCCTGTGGAGGGGAAGTTTGATTTTACGCTCATCAATCGCACGATTTACATGGCGCGACGGGAGCAATTGCATGTGGTATTCTTGTGGTTCGGTGCGTTGAAGAACTCGATGTCGTGCTATGTCAGGGTGGTTCAAACAGGACACGAAGCGGTTCCTACGGGATGACCGCCGAGGGGGAACAGATGGAGAAAGCCTCGTGCTTCAGCGATAATGTGCTGCAAACCGACCTGAAAGCGAGCCTTAAGATGCTAATGGATAGAATGCACCTAAGGGATAGACAGAGCTTTGTAAACAACTACTTCAATCCAAACTTGTCTGAAGGATATATTGCTATGCTTTACCCAGAAATCCCCAACCATCCAATGCAGTCACACTATCTGACCAACAAGGGTAGAGAACTTTTGAAACAACTCTAATTCCAAGGGCTGATATTTCTTGTTTTCGCAAAGATATTTGCACAAAAAACCGCTTTTGAGGTGTAAAAACGTTAAATCTTCGTTGTTTTCCCCAGTTATAGAATCTGCGCGATCACTTTTCTACCGTTTTAACCATAACAAATTGGAACACAGAAAGTTGCAGATACGCGTACTGCTCTGGCTTGAAGGATGTATATTCAATGATCGAGAAACCTTTTTCATTAGATCAAGCATTTAGCGCCGAAACATACATTTATGCCACACTGCATGTTCCCACACAGGAAAGCCTGCCCCTCTATCAATCAACATACGGATGGGAACAGTTCTTGAAAATTGTGGTGAACAACGAGACAAAAATCAGTAATGTCGATAGCGAAGCCACATCAGAATCCATGCGCTATGACCTGCGTGGCAACCGCCTTGACAGCCCGCAACGCGGCATGAACATCATCCGCATGAGCGACGACACGGTGCGTAAGGTAGTGGTGAAATAGTAGTTATTCCTACCTATAACAGCAATAGCGGCTACAATCATATTCGACTGTAACCGCTACTATCTTTTTCAGCGGTCATTGATGACATCGATGTACCATGTTTCCCTAAGGTTCACACCGTTTCCGAAGCGTATTCACGCAGTCGGCAGATACTACGGTGCATCAAGTTCCTCACGCTCTGATAGTTAATGCCCATGATCTGGCAGATGTCATCGTATTTGCGCTGCTCTACATAATAGAGCGTGATGATTTGCTGTTGGCGTGGCGACAACTTGGGAAACACAGCTTCCACATTGGTGATGAGCGCCTGCTGCCGCTCCATGCGCTCACGATGGAACTCGTCGGCCTCAGCCACGGGCTGTAGGCACAAGTCGGTAATCTCATCATCGGTCAGGCGAGCCCTGCGACGGTACTCATCGTTGATGCGGTTTCGCAATGACATGTAGAGGTATTTCTCAATGTTCTTGACCGTCAGGCAGAGCTCTTCACGCTTTGCATAGAACTTCATAAAGACGTCCTGAATACAGTCTTTCAGCAGCTCACTGTCGGCAGTGAGACGCGAGCCAAAAGCATAGAGGCTGTCCAAATGGCTGTCGTATAGACGTGCAAAGTCAATCATCGTTCAGGTTTCCGTAATAGGTTGTTTTAGTAGAAAAACCGTGCAAAGTTACTTTTCCCAATTGAAAAGTAACCAACATGTTTTAATTTCTTAACAGAAACGCCGTATTTTTAACCTATTATCACTATCGGCGTTTCAGCCAGTATATGCTATTTTGCCTTGTGCCTGTTTCGTTGAAGACCTCTTCCATCGACACGCCCCTTTGCTTCATTCTGGTGTCGCCGGTTCTGGGGTCTATGGTATAGATGTCATATTTCCCTGAGGCTATGCCAACCCTGACGCTATCGTTCAGGGCATAGACCAGATAGCCCGTCTGTTCGTTTCCTATGGCCACGCATCCTTCCGTCTGGTCGATGGGCTTCATGGTGGCAATATCTTCAAGCAATTGGTCGTCACCTATCCTGACATTGGGCAGCAGTCCTCCCGCCATGAGAATGGCCCATCCGTAGTCGGGGTATTGCTGGGAAAAGAAGGTGATGCCTTTGTCAGGATAACGGTCGTACATCTCACGCACGGCACGGTAGGCCTCGGCAAACCCAGTCTTGCCCACACGCATCTTGCGCATCCATTGTCGCGGTGCCATGTTCTTGCCTGCCTCGGGAGCCCACAGTCCATCGGTGTTGTAGTGCCAGTATCGGATGTCAATCATGTCGACCACCCTTGCCAGCTTCGGGTCGGCCATGATGCTGTCCTGTGCGTCGCGTGTGCAACTGAGAGCCACTATGGGGTGTCTGCCCGTTTCCTGTTCCCACTCGGCAATGGTCTCGAGCCAGAAACGTGTGAAGTGCAAGGGGCCAGTGTATTCGGCGCTCAGCAGGTGCACCACGTTGGGCTGATCCTTCAGTTCTTCCAGGCACATGCGGATATACTGTCGATGCAGTGGGCGCAGCACGGGGTTCTGCTCGTCGTAGAACTGCTCGGCTATGAACACCCGCTTGTCGCCAGCAAAGGGTACAGGCTCGGGGAATGGGGCCAGTGATGAGGCATGAGTGGATGGATAGTTCACGTTGTTCACCGGCCGCCACGGGCAGTCAACCCAGTGGGCACCTGCCTCGAGGATGTTGTGCTGGAAATAATGATGATGGAAGAGAAGGATGTCTCGTGCAGCAGCCTTGTCGGCAAACTCACGCAGACGGCTCCAGTACCACCGATTGGGTCGGGTCAGGTCATAGCGCGACAGTCCGTCCCAAGCCGTTCCCTGTCCGCTTCGGGCAAAGGGCTGCTCGTAGAAGGGTGCCCACACATCACCGTCGGCACGCCGGACGCGCTCATGGTCGGTGCGGCGCAGGTCATACCACAGGCCGTAGTTGTGGCTCAGCGAGCTATAGCCGTTTGCAGCCAGATAGTCCACCACACTGTCTATGCGGTCGGTCCATCCGGTTCCCTCGCGTCCAGGGACGAAACGGGTGATGGCTGGCTTGGCATCGCGCAGGCAGAAGTTATCCTTCACCCGTCCGCTCCACCAGGGAATGGTGTATTGGTTGCCGGGAGCAAAGGTGACGGGTGTGGAGTGAGAAGCCTGGGGGGACGGGGTGGATGTGAAAGATGAAGACAGAGGAGTGACAGAAGCCGTGAAGGGGATGCTGTCGATCCACATCTCAAGGGTGAGACGTGGCTGGGTTAGCGACTGCCGTGCCATCATCATGGCCTGCTCCACGGTAGGCGAACTGGTGGCATCGGTGGGTCGGGGCAGCAGGTGTCCGTCTACGTGACGGCCCAACCGCTGCCCCAACTGGTGGTAGAAGAGGCTTCGTGGCTCTACGTGGTCGTTGCTGCTGGTCCATTCGGCATTGCCTGTGAGGGTGCCCCAGCAACCGTGACCACTAGAGCGATTGTCAGCGTCGGGCGAATAGCACCAAAGGGTGCTGGCAGTGCACTGCCACAGCATGGAGTTGGCCGAGTTCCAGCCTGTGCCAAACTGGAACTGCTCCAGATTTCCCAGATGCAGGTCGTGACCGTCGATGTTCACTATGTCGAACAGCAATCCTGCGGCCCACGAGCCAATGCTGCCGCTGAATCCCAGCGACTCCTCGGCATCGCACTGCACGAAGGCATTAGGGCCTGCGGCACAGAACCCAGCAGCGAAGTCGTGAATGCCCCGATGCGAAACGCAGCGCTGGAAGAGGGTCTGCTGTCCTCGAGTCAGGAACACCTGTCTGCGCCAGCCACCCACTTCGCTCACGGGCTCACGGGCAATGCAGTCCTCCACGGTGATGCGACTCGTATGCTTCTGCAGATTCACAGCCGAGCCTGCCAGATGGCGGAATTTGACGCGACGCACCCAGCAGTCGCGGGCATGCTCCATGAAGATGCCATCCCAACAGTGGTCTTCATCCTTCGGGTTCCAGTCGTTCACGGTGCTCTCTATCGTCAGGTTCTCCACGCCGCATTCTTTCAGTTCTCCATCGTGGCTGGCAGCGATGATGTAGGCTCCACCATACTCACTGCTAATGGTTGTGGTAATGGGGGCATCGAGCACGATGTTGTTCCCCTGGACGGCCGTGACGGTGCGATCCCAAGTGATATCCACATCGGTGGGTTTCCACCCGGTGTAGTCAAGTCCGCCGCCAAAGTCGCCCATGCCCAAATGGTCTATCCATTCTCGCGTACAGGGGCGGACGATGCTGATACGGGTGGAGGGCTGAAGGGCGTGGCGTGGGGTGGAAAGAGGGATTATGGTGCTGCCGGCCAGGATTTTCTCGGTAGCAGCGATGAACAGTGTATCCTGACTGCCAGCCTTGACTCCCCTACCCTCTATATAAATGGTGGCACCGCGGTCAACGCCGTGCTTCACCAGCACGGTCTGCTCGCGCCCCATCCCCCGCAGCACGATGCCACTTGTGCTGATGCGCAGCGGACTGTCAATGCAGAAACGACCTTGGCCCAGCAATATGGTGCCACGACGCCCCTGGCTGTCTGCCTTGCGACGTGCCACGTGGTCGATGGCCTGCTGAATCAAGGCCGAGCAGTCGCCTTCCTGCCAAGCCACATAGGCTGCCACTGGCACATCGGCTGGCAGCGGCTCCTCGCTGGCACGATAGCCGCAAGTGGAGTAGTCCATGGGGATATACAGTTCCTTGCGCGGTTTCTTCTGTGCGCTCACAGCTTGGGCGGTCACCAGGCAGAACAGTACTGCTGTGGCCAATGTGGCAATATGTCGTGTCATCATTCGTTTGTCGGAGTTTTATAATATGACGTTCGGACTCGCCATTTGTAACACCCCGTCAACGGGTTCTACAGCTGAAAGCTCACGATGCCCTTTTGCGGGCCGAGAACCGTCTCCTGACCAGTCCGAAGGCTTCGGACTGCCAGTCCGAGCCCGTCGGACTGCGAGTCCGAAGCCTTCGGACTGAATTTCTTCTGCCAGTATGAGCGAGAAAAAGAGTAAAATGTTTGTTCGTTTCAAACTTTTTCCTTACCTTTGCCCCAAATTTAAACACATAATCTACATTAATTTAATTAAAACCTAAACAATTTAATTTATGAGGAAACTTTTTCTTTCTTTTGCGGCTATGGCTGCCATGCTTTTTGCACCGACGGCTGCCAATGCCGGCATCAATGGCAATGAACCCATCGTCATTGACTTCACAAAAGTTACGCCTACAGTGACCGACTTGACAAACTTGAACGGTTCGGCTGCCAATGGCCAGGCATTCTACATCTGGGAGAAAGCCGACAAGACCGACAGCCAGCGTCAGGATTTCAAGGGCTACACCGACTACACAGGCACCGAAATGGAAGCCGTGTGCCACGTTTGGCGTCGTAGCGACCGTCTGAGCGGCAACCTCGTCGACGGTGGCCTGAAGTGCCCCAATGACCGCGAGATGGTCATCAGCGGCCTCACCGACGGCTCTATTGTTCAGATTTATTACCTGAACGATGACGTAAAGGCCGACAACGACTCGCTGAAGAGCATTGTATGGGCAGCAGCCTGCAATGCCGACGGCAGCCAGAACATTGCCCACACCACGATGGCTCAGGTGGAGACGAAGGATGGTGCCGAGACTGCCGTCTCAGGCCAGACCCTCATCCCCTCGGGTGCCGACATCAAGATTCTTTACACCAACTGCGGCTACTTCGGCTTCAAGGTGAAGAAGGGCATGATTATTGCCAAGGTGAAGATTATCAAGGCTGTGAACGAGCGCACCATGAACCCGATGGCAAAGAACGACTTTGCTGCCGAGGCAAAGCCCGTCATCAAGCAGCCCGCCAACTTCAACGGCAACCAGAACAACGGTCAGGGCTTCTACGGCTGGGAAAAGGCCGACAAGACCGACAGCAAGCGCAACGACTACAAGGGCTACACTTGGGAAGAAGGCCTGCCTCTCCCCGAGGAGTGCCACATATGGCGCCGCAGCGACCGCATCAACAACAACATCATTGAGGGTGGTCTGAAGTGCCCCAACGACCGTGAGATGGCTATCGACGGTCTGGAGGCTGGCTCGAAGGTGAAGATCTTCTACACCACTCCTGGCATAGAAGAGTTTGTATCGCTGAAGGACGTCCCCTTCGGCTCATGGAGCGCATGGGTAAACGGAGAGCTCACTACTCCCTCTGATCCTGACTGGACAATTGGAGCACCATCCAGTATGCCTTATGGCGACGGCAGCGTGATTCGCTATGCCGACCTCTCAGCCTACAACAAGCTGGTGGTCACCGTCACAGAAGGTACACCCCGCTTCCTCTTCAACCGCGACGTTGACGAGGGCCAGTGGAACGAGAACGAGGCTGACTCACACCTCATCGACAACACGAAGGGTGGATGGTCGGCCAAGTACTTCAGCTCAGCAGCCGGTGCCAACGAAGGCGAGACCGTTTGGACGGTAGACCTGGCACAGATGGTAGCCGACAAGGGCTTTGCCCACATCCATTCCATCAAGGGCGCCAACTGGGTAGACTGCACCGTGACCGACATGACGTTAGAGGCTAAGGTTCCCCACATCATCTACGCTACTGGCGACGGCACATCGGCCGACGGCCCGGGTATCGTCCGCGCTCAGGCACAGGTGAACGGTGTTGACCTCGTCACCGGTGAGACTGAGATT
>JAILPA010000046.1 GCA_024690505.1 Prevotella sp. | reverse complement strand
TATGTGGACATGACCTACACCATGCTGCCCGAGCTGAAGACCTGCGAGCGCGGACACCTGAACAGTGAATACTATGATAGATGATGTATTATGTAAAGACAGCCCGTCCCAACCATTTTTCATGAGGCTGGAACGGGCAGTACAGGTTCCGCACCATGGTGCATATAGGGTGAAATTTATGCAGGGAAGATGGGGGGAGTATTTTTTCGCCCTGCTCACATTGCCTCCGCCCGGCGTCCTCGTCCGGGCAGCGGCAGAGCTATATGTCAGGGGGCAATGGGGCATGATAGTTCTGGTTTAAAATGTTATAACAGGTGCAAAGTTACAAAATCTTTTTCAATCATTGTCCATTTCGTCCGAAAAAAAGCAAAAAGCGGGCCAAGATGGGGTCACCTGCATAACCGTGTGGATTAATCAAAGATCTTGAGCAGTCTGAACATCATGGTTGTAGTGTACGCTCACACATGGTTATGCAGGTGACCCGATTTTACAAAATGATGGCATAACACATTTCTTGGAGGCGGTAACACATTTGGTAACACAAAATGTTCCAAGTATTTCCAATCAGTTCCACGTACTTCCAAATGGACTGCGTTGTTCAACAATAAATTTACGCAACTGAACTGTCGGAAAATTAGTTAGTTAGCGGATTATATGCCGCTATTAAAAGCAAAATCGGCGGACTTGGTTAGTTCGTCGATCTTTTAGCTTTGTACACCCGCAGGGGCTCGAACCCTGGACACCCTGATTAAGAGTCAGGTGCTCTACCAACTGAGCTACGGGTGCAACACTTTTCTTATTTGTTCAACACTCTTGCTGAATTGCGGGTGCAAAGGTACGGAGTTTTTTTGAAACGGCCAAACTTTTTCCGCATTTTTTTTCCTTTTTTTGTTTTCGGAAGATTATGATGGCTTTGCCAATCATTGATGGCTGGTTTTAGACTTCAAAATCTCACGAATACCAATCGGCAAGAGGAGCTTGTCTATTTGTTCTTCACTATTTGTGCCGTGAAGGTTGCCTCGCTGACGATATGGTCGCCTACGAAGACATAGCCGCGCATGGTTGAGATGCCGTGACGAAGTGGAGCCAACAACTCCACCTTGAAGAGCAGCGTGTCGCCGGGTACAACCTTTTGGCGGAATTTTACACCGTCAATCTTCATGAAGTATGTGCTCCAGCGCTCGGGCTCTTCCACGCTATTCAGTACCAAGAGTCCACCCACTTGTGCCATTGCCTCAATCTGAAGTACGCCGGGCATAACGGGCTCTTGTGGGAAGTGTCCTGTGAAGAATGGCTCATTGGCAGTGATGTTCTTCACGCCAACAATACTTGTGGGGCCAATCTCAATGACTTTGTCTACCAACTGCATGGGATAGCGGTGGGGTAGGAGTTCGCGGATGCGGTTCACATCCATTACTGGCGTGTCGTTGGGGTCGTAGAACGGAGCCTGGATCTCGTGCTTGCGGATTTCCTTGCGTAATTCACGCGCGAACCTATTATTTATTGTATGGCCTGGGCGCGTGGCTACGATGCGTCCTTTGATGGGTTTGCCGATGAGTGCCATGTCACCGATTACATCAAGCAACTTGTGGCGTGTACATTCGTTCTCCCACACTAGGGGCTTGTGCTGTACGTAGCCAAGGTCGGTGGCATTGCGGTGCTCGACGTGCAACATATCGGCGAGCATGTTGAGCCGTTCCTGAGTAGTCTGGCGTTCGTAGATGACGATCGCATTGTCAAGGTCGCCGCCCTTGATGAGGTTTGCCTGAAGTAGTGGCTCCAAATCGCGCACGAAGACGAAGGTTCGGGCGGGGGCTATCTCCTCTGCATATTTATGAATGTCGTCGAGTGTGGCAAACTGGCTGTTGATGAACTTTGACTCGAATGAACACATGGTGGTCAGCGAGAATTCATCGTCGGGTAGAATGGTGATGCAGGATCCTGTCTCATCGTCCTTTACTTCAATCTTTTTGCGAATGACGTAGTAGTCCTTTGGGGCAGCCTGCTCTTCAATGCCTATCTCGTTGATCTTCTCTACGTATTTGATTGCCGACCCGTCGAGTATAGGAAACTCGGGGCCGTTCACCTGGATGAGACAGTTGTCCACCCCCAATGCGTAGAGCGCCGACAGACCGTGCTCAACGGTAGACACACGAACCTCGCCGCGTCCGAGTACTGTGCCACGCTGAGTGTCGACCACGTTCTCAGCAACGGCATCTATGATGGGCATGTCCTCCAGGTCGATGCGTTGAATTTTATAACCATGATTCTCTGGGGCTGGATTGAACGTCACGGTGAGGCTCAAACCTGTGTGCAGGCCCTTCCCGCAGAGCGAGAAGCTGCCTTTCAGAGTCTTTTGTTTCATACTTTATTTGTGTTATGTTTGCTATTACGTTTGCAAAGATACATAATTTATTTGAATTGCATGGTCAAGTGGCGTATATTTTCTATTTTTTTAATGTCTTGAAGGTATCAATCTTGTGTATGGAAGTTGAATGTTAAAAGGTACTAACACCAAAACCTTTTTTGTGGAATTGCTTTGCACTACCAGAAATTTGTGCTACCTTTGCAAATTGTTGGAAGACGACTAAGAGAAGCAAACAATAAACATATCTACAACAAATTAAACATCAAAGTAATGAAACCATTAAACAAACATTTTGCTCCTAAGAGTGTGATGCCCGAGAAGGTCATCCAGTTCGGTGAGGGTAATTTCCTCCGTGCGTTCGTAGATTGGATTATCTGGAACATGGATCAGAAGACCAATTTCAACGGGTCGGTGGTTGTCGTCCAGCCCCTGGCACAGGGTATGGTTGAGTGGCTCAATGGTCAGGATTGCCTGTACCATGTGAACCTTCAGGGCCGTGAGAATGGCAAGCCTGTTAACACGCTTGAGCGTATCGACGTCATCAGCCGCTGTCTGAATCCCTATTCTCAGAACGATGCCTTCATGGCTTTGGCTGACCAGCCTGAGATTCGTTTTGTCATATCGAATACCACGGAGGCAGGTATTGCCTTCGATCCCGCCTGCAAGATTGACGACAAACCTGCATCGTCATATCCAGGCAAACTGGTGCAGCTGCTCTATCGTCGCTACCAGACTTTCAACGGCGATCCCACCAAGGGCCTCATCATCTTCCCTTGTGAGCTGATATTCCTCAACGGTCACGTTCTGAAGGACTGCATCCGCAAGTATATCGACCTGTGGGAACTGCCCGAGGGCTTCCGTCAGTGGTTCGAGAACTCTTGTGGCGTTTATGCTACCCTTGTCGACCGTATCGTTCCGGGTTTCCCCCGCAAGGAGATTGCTCAGATTCAGGAGAAGATTGGCTATCGCGACAACCTCGTGGTTCAGGCCGAGAACTTCCACTTATGGGTCATCGAGGCTCCGAAAGAAGTGGCCAACGAGTTTCCTGCCGACAAGGCTGGCCTGCACGTGCTGTTCGTGCCCAGCGAGGAGCCCTATCACAAGCGTAAGGTTACTCTGCTCAACGGTCCTCACACGGTGCTTAGCCCCGTGGCTTATCTCAGTGGCGTGAACATCGTTCGCGATGCCTGCCAGCACGAAGTCATTGGCAAGTATATCCACAAGGTGCAGTTCGAGGAGCTTATGCAGACGCTTGACCTCCCGATGGAGGAGCTCGAGAAGTTTGCCGGCGATGTGCTGGAGCGCTTCGACAACCCGTTCGTCGACCATCAGGTAACGAGCATCATGCTCAATTCGTTCCCGAAGTTCCAGGCTCGCGACCTTCCCGGTGTCAAGACTTATCTTGAGCGCAAAGGTGAACTGCCTAAGGGTCTTGTGTTCGGCCTGGCTGCCATCATCACCTACTACAAGGGTGGCAAACGTACTGATGGCGCAGAGATTACGCCCAACGACGATCCGAAGATTATTGAACTGCTGCAGAAGCTGTGGGCAACAGCCGACACACAGAAGGTGGCCGATGGCGTACTGGCAGCAGAATTCATCTGGCAGGAGGATCTGAACAAGGTGAAGGGGCTCAATGCTCTCGTGAAGCAGTATCTGGATCTCATCCAGGAAGTAGGTATGCTCGAGGCTGTCAAGACAATCTTGTAGTTCCTCGCCAACTGATATCTTGTTCAGCCCCAGTAAGCTATGACAGTTTGCTGGGGCTGATTCTTCGTGTGCTAAAGTAGAAAAGAATCAACATTGCACCTTTTTTCCTTATCTTTTTCTGCTTTTTTTGTCTCTATTTCAATTATTTTCCTTAACTTTGCATCGTTATCTACAAACAATAATCAACTAAGCGATTACAAATATGGACTTACGAGGCAGAAGGAAAAGCACTAATGTGGAAGATCGTCGCGGTATGAGCGGCGCTACGATGGCGGCCGGTGGTGGTATCGGTGCAGTAATTATAGGTATCATCATGGCCCTCTTTAGCGGTAACGGTGGTAACGTGGATTTAGGCCAGGTGATAGGTGCCGTGACCGGCGGTGGCGGTTCTGCGCAGACCACTGAGTACAAACCCACCCCCGAGGAAGAGGCGTTGAAGGAGGTGTGCGAGCAGATACTGGGCAGCACTGAGGACGTGTGGGACAAGGTGTTCCGTGAGTACGGACTCGGTACTTACAAGAAGCCCACTCTGGTGTTCTTTTCCGGCAGTGTTTCCTCGGCCTGTGGCAATGCGACGGCAGCTGTAGGCCCCTTCTATTGTTCGGGTGACCAGAAACTCTATATTGACATGTCGTTCTTCCTTGAGATGAAACGCCAGCTCGGCGTAGAGGGCAGCAACTTCGCCTATGCCTACGTCATAGCCCACGAGATAGGCCATCACGTGGAGTATCTCACTGGCTCGCTGAATAAAGCCCACTCCGATATGAACCGTGTCAGCAAGGCCGAGGCAAACAAAATCAGTGTTCGCTTAGAGTTGCTGGCCGACTACTACGCTGGTGTGTGGGCCCACTACGAGAATCAACAGTGGAAATCGCTTACTGATCAGGATATTGAGAAAGCCCTTGAACTGGCCCATGCCATCGGCGATGACTGGTTGCAGAAACGGGCTCAGGGGCGCGTTCAGCCCGAATCGTTCACCCACGGCACCAGTGAGCAGCGTAAGCGCTGGCTGAAGCGAGGCTACCAGACAGGCGACATGAAGACATCGACCTTCCAGATAGCCAACTACAACGATCTGTAACGAGGCACATGAAGCTTATCATAATGACCAAACCCACGTTTTTCGTGGAAGAAGACAAGATACTGACCTCCCTCTTCGAGGAAGGGCTGGATGGGCTTCACCTCTACAAGCCCCAGCAGGAGCCGGTCTATTCCGAGCGCTTGCTGACGCTACTGCCCGATGAGTATTACCGCAAGATAGTGGTGCACGATCATTTCTACCTCTACGAAGAGTATGGGCTGCGGGGCATTCACTTGAATACGCCCGATGCAGAATTGCCCTATGGATTCCGTGGTAACGTGAGCTGCACGTGCCGTCAGATAGAGCAACTTCGTGAATCAAAGAAGAAGTCGTCCTACGTCTTCCTGCAGAACATCTTCGATAGCCATTCAAATCCCGATGACCGCCAGTCGTTCACCTTTGACCAGCTGAAAGCAGCCTCCCGGCAGGGACTTATCGACCGGCATGTCTATGCGCTCGGTGGCATCAGTCTTGACAACATCCGTCAGGTTCGTGACCTCGGTTTTGGCGGAGTTGTTATCTGCGGCGACTTGTGGAACCGGTTCAATATTCATCAAGGGCAGGACTTCAAGGATCTTATTGCACACTTTCAGAAATTTAAGAAAGCTGCCAGTTAAGAAAAATACTTTCAATCAATAATACCTTTCAATGACAATGGAAAACCCCTTCATGGTGTTCTCGGGTACAGCTACGAAGTACCTGGCGGAAAGAATCTGCCAAAGTTTGGGTTGCCCCTTGGGCAAACTGCAAATGACGAAGTTCTCCGATGGAGAATTTGCCGTCTCGTATGAAGAAAGCATTCGTGGCCGCGACATCTTCTTAGTTCAAAGCACGTTCCCTTCAAGTGATAACCTGATGGAACTGCTGTTGATGATTGATGCAGCCAAACGTGCATCTGCCCGTACCATCAATGCCGTCATTCCTTACTTCGGATGGGCTCGTCAGGATCGTAAGGATAAGCCCCGTGTTAGCATCGGTGCCAAGCTGGTGGCCGACCTGTTGAGTGTTGCAGGTGTGAACCGTGTGATTACCATGGACCTTCATGCCGACCAGATACAGGGATTCTTTAATGTGCCTGTCGATCACCTGTATGGCTCTGGGGTTATCATGCCTTATCTGAAGACCCTCAACCTCGAAGACTTGGTGATTGCATCGCCCGACGTAGGGGGGTCGAAGCGTGCCAACACCTATGCTAAGTATCTCGGCTGTCCGCTGGTGCTGTGCAACAAGACCCGTGCCCGTGCTAACGTTGTGGCCTCGATGCAGATTATTGGCGAGGTGGAAGGCAAGAACGTGGTCATCATCGACGACATGGTTGACACGGCAGGAACCATCACCAAGGCAGCCGATCTGATGAAGGCCGCTGGTGCCAAGACCGTACGTGCCTGCGCCAGCCACTGCGTGATGAGCGGGCCTGCCAGCGACCGCGTGCAGGAGAGTGCGTTGGAGGAAATTGTCTTCACCGACTCCATCCCCTACACCCAGCGTTGTGCCAAGGTGAAACAGCTCTCTGTGGCCGACATGTTTGCCGAAGCTATCCGCCGCGTTATTGACAACAAGAGTATCAGCGACCTGTACCTTGTATAAATAACACACAAACATACAAAAACACGGCCTTTGTATCACTTCGTACAAAGGCCGTGTTTTGTATAGGAGGATTGCTGCCCGCTAAACAGTGCAACAGCTTTGTTGGGGTGGAAGAATGTAAATAAAATTCTGATTCTCGAAAATTGCCATCCAACTGGACTTTTGGAAAAGTACCGCTTTGAGGGTGGAAAAGGACAGCTTTGAGGGTGAAAAAGCGGTACTTTTCCCTCCTTAAAGCGGTGTGCCCCCTTTTGTAAACATTCTCGTGTAAAGATAATTCACAACCCGCTCCAGCCATTAAAGGTTCATTATCGGCCAAGTCACTTTCTCATATAATCAAAAGACGGCCTTTGTATCATTTGTACAAAGGCCGTCTTTTTGTATAGGAAAAGCTATGACTTGTTAAATCAGCAGGTAAGCGGTCAGACCAGGCGGTTGTCGCGTGGGAATACCACCGTGGGCTTGAACGTGCGGGCTTCCTCAAAATCCATCAGAGCATAGGATATGATGATGATGGTGTCTCCCACCTGTACCCTTCTGGCAGCCGCCCCGTTCAGGCAGATGCAACCGCTTCCGCGCTCTCCCTTGATGATATACGTCTCGAAGCGCTCGCCGTTGTTGTTGTCGAGCACCTGCACCTTCTCTCCAGCTATCATGTTAGCAGCCTCCATCAGGTCTTCGTCAATGGTGATGCTGCCCATGTAGTTCAAATTGGCCTCAGTCACCTGCACACAATGGAGTTTTGACTTCAGAACTTCTATCATCATGGCTCCTTGTATTTAATGTGGTCGATAAGTCGGATGGGAGTCTTACCGCAGTAGACGGTGATGCAACCTACGACATAGGGCGAATCATCCCAGTTGTCAATGTCCTGCAGCGTGTTGCCATCGACGATGGCGAAGTATTCCACGTCGAGCCCTTCCACGGCATTGATGTCGGCCACCACCTTATCGTGTGTGTCCTTCAGCGAATGGCTCTTGGCATAGCTTACGCTTTCCTTCAGAGCCTGATAGATATGTGGTGCGATGGCTCGCTCATCGGCACTGAGCAGTGTGTTTCGGCTCGAGCGTGCCAGCCCGTCGGCATCGCGAACGATGGGGCACTCTACAATTTCTACACCAAGGTCTAAATGGCGAACCATGGCTTTCACCACGGCTATCTGTTGCCAGTCCTTTTCGCCAAAATAGGCACGGTCAGGGCGTACAATATAGAAAAGTCGGCTAACCACTTGGCACACACCATTGAAATGACCGGGCCGATGAGCACCCTCCATCACCGTTGACACTGGCGGATACTCAAACTGCCGACGGTCGGGGGTGGGATACATTTCTTCTACTTCAGGGGCAAGCACATAGACGGTGCCTGCAGCCTCGCTCTCGCAACTGCCTATCAAACGGCAGTCGGCGTCGAGGTCGCGCGGATAGTTCTTCAGGTCGTTTTTGTCGTTGAACTGAGTAGGATTGACAAATACCGAGACAACCGTAACATCGTTATCCTTCAAGGAGCGACGCACCAGCGAGGCATGACCCTCGTGCAGCGCACCCATCGTGGGCACAAGTCCCACACTCCTTCCTGCCTTGCGGTCAAGAAAGAGCGCATTCTGCAAATCAACAATTTTCTTATATACTTCCATTCTTTCATGCCCCGTTGTTAGTCGAGGACTCTAAGCGGGTGCAAAATAACAACAAATTTCACAAATAAGGAAAAAAAAGACTAAAAATAAACCTATAAAATGTCACTTTTTCCTAAAATCACGCTTTTTATTCGGTTTTACGGGAAATTATTCTTACCTTTGCACCTATAAAACCCCATTAGCACAATGGCAAAGAAGAAGATTTTATTCATCAACCAGGAGATTGCTCCTTATGTAGAGGACAACAGCCTGTCGATCATGGGGCGCGAATTACCCCGCGCCATTCAGGAGCAGGGCCATGAGATTCGTACGTTTATGCCCAAATGGGGCACCATCAACGAGCGCCGTGGACAGTTGCATGAAGTACAGCGTCTGTCGGGTATGAATCTCATTATCGACGACACCGACCACCCGCTTATTATTAAGGTGGCTACCATCCAGACGGCACGTGTGGCTGTCTACTTCATCGACAACGACGATTATTTCTCGAAGCGTAGGATGACTGCCGACGAGAGCGGCGAGGACTACCCCGACAATGGCGAGCGGGCCATCTTCTTTGCCCGTGGCGTGCTGGAGACAGTGAAGAAGTTGCGCTGGGTGCCCGACATCATACATTGTCAGGGATGGATGAGCGCCGTAGTACCCTTATACGTGAAGACCGCCTACCACGATGAACCATCGTTTGCCGAGACGAAGGTCATCACGTCGCTATTTGCCAAGAGCCTGAAGAAAGACCTGGGCCAGAACTTCAAGCAGTGCCTCTCGTTCCGCGATGCCAAGCCATCGCTGCTCGATGCCTACAGCGACCACTTCGATGTTGTGGAGCTGGGCAAAATGGCCATCGACTACAGCGACGGCATCATTCAGGCCGAGCCCGAGGTCTGCCAAGAACTGCTTCAGCACGTGGCAAAGAAACAGATACCCCTGTTGGGCTATCAGGAAGACTTCGCCAATGCCTATGAGGCTTTCTACGACCAGATTTGTCCCGACAAGGAATAAGACTACAATGATTATGAAGAAACTGAAATACATGGCTGGTGCCCTCATTGCGGCAATGGCCATTTCTTCTTGCGACGAAGACACACTCAACATCGGACAGTCGCTCACCGATGATAGCGACAAACTCAACGTCAGTTCCGCCGAATACACCGTAACCACGCAGACCATCATGGCCGACTCGGTGTTCTCCCTGGCCTCGAACAACTATTTCGGAAAAGTGAGGGATCCAGAGACAGGGACCGACGTCACCAGCGAATTTACCACACAGTTCAACCTGCTCGAATACACCAACTTAGCACAGGAGAGCAAGGTAGTGAGCATCTTCGACGGACGTGCCGGCGCCGACTCTTGCGAGATGATACTTTACGTTGCCTCGCCCTTCAACAACACCGACAGCCTCACCGCCATGAAGATGCGAATCACAGAGATGAGCAAGCCCATGGAGGAGGGGCAGCGCTACTATACCGACTTCGACCCAGCCTCTGAGGGGATGCTTCGTGCAGATGGCATTGTGAAGCAGAAGATGTTCACCTATAAGAATCTCGCACAGATTGACTCCGTGCGCAACAACACCAAATACCAGGAGCACATCCTCGTGAAGCTCAACGATGCCTATACCGCTGTTGACGGCACTTCCTACAACAACTACGGGTCGTACATCATGCGCCAGTACTACGACCATCCCGAGTATTTCCGCAACGCCTATGCCTTCACCCATAAGGTCTGCCCAGGTTTCTGCTTCCAGATAACTGACGGGCTGGGATTCCATGCACAGATATCCAACATCGGCCTCCGCGTTTACTACACCGTGAACGATTCTACCGTCCATCGCGTCATCTTCACACTTGCCGGCACCCACGAAGTGCTGCAGTCCACACATATCATCAACGACCGCGACGCCCTGCAGTCCCTGGCGCAGGAGACGGCCTACACCTATCTGAAGACTCCTGCCGGACTGTTTACCGAAGTCACACTACCCGTCGATGAAATCAAGCAGGGCCACGAAGCCGACACGCTGCTGGCCTCCAAACTCTCGTTCCAGCGCCTCAACTACCAGTCGTTCGACAACCGTCTGCTTGGCATACCACAGTCACTCCTGCTCCTGCCGAAAGACAGCCTCCACAGCTTCTTCGAGAAGCGGAATGTCAACGATAATGTCCTTTCGTATATTGCCTCCTATAGTTCCAAGTACAACACTTACACCTTCAACAACCTGTCGAACCTCGTTACGGCGTTGTGGAATGCCAAGAACAGAGGCATGGCGAAGGATGCCAACTGGACGGCAAACCATCCAAACTGGAACAAGATGGTACTGGTGCCCATCAGCTACACCACATCATCGTCAACGAATGAAATCAGCAATATCCAGCACGACATGTCGCTCACAAGCATACGTCTGGTTGGAGGGCCTGCCAATGCCAATGCGCCCATTCGTATCAACGTTGCCTACGGTAAGTTCAGGTAGACCGCATTCACGCATCCCCCCAATCACCCTCATCATGGCCGACGGATATTTAGAGAAGCACCAGCAAGACTATGAAGCCCGCCGCGAAGACTATCTCCGTCGCAAGCGGCATCTGCCGCGTGTGCCACGCCGTCCACAACGACCCGACGACGAGGCCTTGTGACGGAACGGCGTCATTGAAAGTGGCAAAACACAAAGCTTGTCTAAAAGTGCAGCGGATTTCACTTTACGGATAGTTTTCAACAGCTGATAAAATTGAAACACGACCTGTTACTGAGCGTAACAAGCCGTGTTACAATTTAAGAACGACTTTGGGCTGTTGTCCGTGGAATATGATGCACGTACTATAAGCACAGTGGAAAACGGCAGTCTCAATGTCTATTGGTTCCTGACCACGAGCCGACCGTCCTGCTGGTTATATGCCACGTTGCGGTATTGAGTCAGGGCGGTTCCTTTAGGTCCTGACTTCACGTAGCCGTAGTCGCCGTCGATGTTGTATATGCGGCTGCACTTGTTGCAGACGAGTTCAGTGGCATGGTCGGCCCATTGCAGTTCGTGGTTGTTGTCGCAGTTGGGGCATTGCAGGTCGTAGGCCCGCAGCTGGCCGAAGTTCGACCTGCCAATGATGAGTCCCTGCTTGTAGCCCATGGCACCATAGCTGATGCGCTCGCCAGTGATAGCGGTATTCATCGTCAGGTCAAGGTCTGTGTCGGCGTATGTGCCTCGGTTGGGGGTCAACTTAAGGTGATAGGCCCCGCTCTCGAATACGGCCTTCACAATGCAGAAGTCACCGCCTGTCCCCCCGATGGCCCGTGTGAGTGCGCTGGTGGGATAGAGGTTGGCGTAGAACACGAAGTTACAATAGCTGCTGCTATACATGTTGTCTGCTTCACAGGCTGATAGCAGCATGGCAGTAACGATAGTACCAAACAGTTTGTTCAGGTGGCTTCTGCGCATTATTGTAGCTTGAAGTTAAGGGGTAGGGTGAACCTTACGCGGACTGGCTTCTCTTTCTGCAAGCCAGGATACCACTTAGGCATACTTTTGACCAGGCGTACGGCTTCTTTGTCAAGGCTCGTTTCCATTTTCTTCCGTTGCTCTGCATCCAGTGCGTCACGATATTTTGGGTTGCTCCACACGTGAGTAGCTTTTGCTACTGTGACATTGGATATCTGCCCGTCTTTCTCTACAATGAACTGGCACATGATCTTTCCCTCAATGCCATTCTCTTCGGCAATGACGGGATAATGCAGGTTGTTGATGATGAAGTATTGCAGAGCGGCCAAACCTTCTAGGAGTGTACCATCGGGTTTCTTAATCTCGGCGAACTGTGGCATCACCTCAACCATCTCAAACAAAGTTTCCGCGCTTTGTTCCGTCTGCTCTTCCACAATTGTAATATTGTCAGTGATCATGGGAGCACTGGCCACTCCTACGTTTTCTTGTGCCTCGGCTTGTGTTGCAGTCATGCTGAAGGCAGCCACAGCAAGCAATACATGTACACATCTCTTCATCATAGTCTTTTCTATATTAGTTAAACCTTGCTTAACAGTTTCTTCTCGGCCCGAGCCACGCGGTCGAAGCCGAATTCCGCGAACGTGTGATTCATAAGGGCCTGGATGTGGTCGTTGCAGAGGTTGCCTATCGACCCCTCGTGGGTGTGGTGTATCTCCTTGCAGGGTTTGAAGCGGCCAGCCTCGATATCGAGTCCCACCTTCTTGTAGGCATCGCGGAAAGGCATTCCCTCTGAAGCGAGGCGGTTCACCTCCTCTACGCTGAACATGGGGTCGTAGCGTGGGTCATCGAGGATATGGGTGTTCACCTCTATCTTATTAATAATGTATGTCGTCATGCGCAAGCAATCCAGCAACTCGTCGAAGGCTGGCAGGAACACCTCCTTGATAATCTGCAGGTCGCGGAAATAGCCCACGGGCAGGTTGTTCTTGATGAGCATCACCTGTGTGGGCACTCCCTGCAGCTTGTTGCTCTTGGCCCTTATCAGTTCGAACACGTCGGGGTTTTTCTTGTGCGGCATGATGCTGCTGCCCGTGGTACACTCCTTGGGCAACTTCACGAATCCGAAGTTCTGCGAGTTGAACAGGCAGGCATCGAAGGCCAGCTTGGCCAGCGTGCCGGCGATGGTGGCCAGGGCGAAGGCAACTGCCAGTTCCATCTTGCCGCGTCCCATCTGGGCATAGACCACGTTGTAGTTCATTGTGTCGAAGCCCAAGAGGGTGGTGGTCATCTGACGGTTTAGTGGAAACGACGAGCCATAGCCTGCTGCCGATCCCAGCGGGTTGCGGTTGGCGGTGCGATAAGCCGCCTGGAGGAACAGCATGTCATCGGTGAGGCTCTCAGCATATGCGCCGAACCACAGTCCGAAGCTGGAGGGCATGGCCACCTGCAGGTGGGTGTATCCGGGCATGAGCACGTCCTTGTATTGGTTGCTCTTGGCGATGAGCTCGTCGAACAGCTCCTTTGTGCTCTCGGCCACCCGCTGCAGCTGGTGGCGTGTGAAGAGCTTCAGGTCTACCAGCACCTGGTCGTTGCGTGAGCGGCCGGCATGGATTTTCTTGCCCATGTCGCCCAGCTTCCTGGTCAGTATCAGCTCCACTTGCGAATGTACGTCCTCGATGCCATCCTCGATGACGAACTCCCCGCGCTGAGCCTGTTCGTAGATGTTGCGAAGCTCGTTCAGCAGCATGGGCAGCTCATCGCTGCCTATCAGTCCTATGGACTCGAGCATGGTGATGTGGGCCATCGAGCCCAGCACGTCGTAGGGTGCGAGGTAAAGGTCCATCTCGCGGTCGCGGCCAACGGTGAAGCGCTCTATCTCGCTGTTTATCTCAAAGTCTTTTTCCCAAAGTTTCATGTCGTTCGTTCAGTATGTTAGCTGTGATTTCATGCCCTTCGCTTTTCGTTATGTAAGGGTGGGGGATGTGCATGGATGATTACTGCTCGTAGGGAATCTGCGACAAGGCCTCGGCTATCTTCTCAACGCCGTCCTGAAGTGGGCCGCTTACCATGGCTCTTAATACCAGGGGAATGTCGGCCTTCACTGTTACCTTCATCTTCGAGCTGTCTGCCGTGACGGGGAGCAACTGAATCCACAGGTTGAAGGGCACAGGGCTCTGCACACTCTCGAACTTCACGCATTTCGGCTCCTCGCGCTCAATGATGCGCAGGGTGATTTGTCCTACAGGTGCTACCGACACGGTGACGGTGTCCTGGTCGAAGGAGAAGTCCTGTACCTTGTCCTCGGGAACGCGGTTGCGCACCTTTTCCAGATTGCGCAGGTCGCTGATATTGTTGTAGACGGCCTCTTGCGGATAGGGCACTTGCTTGACGCTGCTTTCAAATTTTGTCATTGTCGTTTAGGGGTAAAAAGTTTGTAATCGTGATGTGGGGATAGCTGTGATTACTGCTTCCACGTGGAGGAACTCTTGCGCCACTCGGCCAGCACTCGTTTGTCTTCCTCCTTGATATATCCCGTCTCAGCTGCTTGCTCCAGTACGGCATCGTAGTCGGAGAGGGTGAGCAGCTTGACGCCAGCTTCGCGGAATGCCTCTTCGGCCACGGGGAATCCGTAGGTGAACGATGCCACCATGCCAACGACCTCCACGCCGTAGTCGCGCAGGGCCTGAACGGCCTTCAGCGATGAGCCGCCCGTGCTGATGAGGTCTTCTACCACCACCACCTTGGCTCCCTTTGGCAGGAAGCCTTCCACTTGGTTGCCCATGCCGTGGTCTTTCGGCTTGGGGCGCACGTAGGCATAGGGCAGCCCTAGTTCGTCGGCTACCAGTGCCCCTTGGGCGATGGCGCCCGTTGCCACACCTGCCACGGCCTCTGCCTCGGGGAAGGCGGTCTGGATGAGGTGACAAAGTTCTAACTTAACGAACGACCGTACTTCTCTGAACGATAGTGTTTTGCGATTGTCAGTATAGATGGGCGACTTCCATCCGCTGGCCCAAGTGAAGGGGGTGTTGGGTTGCAGTTTGATGGCCTCTACGTCCATCAGTTTCTGTGCGAAGATTTTCTTTGTACTATTCATATATTGATGTTATTGTCTATTCTTGTATGACATGTGTCTATTCTCGTGATGTCAGTATCGACGTGCAAAGTTACGAATAATGATTGAGAAAAACGAAGTTTTGGCTTCTTTTTTGTTGATTGCCTTTCAAAGCTTATGCCTTGGCATATCCCAGAGAGAAGATGCTGATGCTGACCTTGTCGGCTTGGCACAGTGCTTTGGCGCAGGCCGTCATCGTGGCGCCAGTGGTCACGATGTCGTCGACCAGAAGCAGGTGCTTGCCGCTTATCTTGTCGGCATGTGTGAGCCGGAACACATCCTCCACGTTCTGCCGGCGCTGCCATGCGTTTTTTGCCGTCTGGCTACCTTTGAAAGCCGTGCGCCGCACCACATGGTTGTAGATAGGCAGTCCCGTCACTCGACTGATGCCCCGTGCTATCTCCATGCTCTGGTTGTAGCCTCGCTGCCACTGTCGTTTGCGGGTCAGCGGCAGCGGCACGATGGCGTCGATGTCGTGGAAGAAGTCGGACTTCGCAAACAGTCGTGCCGCTATCCAGCCCAGCCCTTCGGCTATGTCGCGCTGTCCATGGTATTTCATGTCGTAAATCATTGTGGTAGCCTCAGACTGTGCCTCGTAGAAGAACAGTGCTGCGGCTCGCTCCACGGTAAATTGTCCCCAAAAGAGTCGCGCCAGCGGGTTGTCGGTAGGACTGAGGTGATAATCGGTCAAAGGGAGGTGCATGTAGCACACGGGACAGAGCACCTGTTCGTTGGCCGACAGGCGATGACCGCAATTGGCACATGTGCGTGGCGCTATGAGGTCGAGTAGCTTAGTCCAGAAACTCGTCTTCATCTTCTACATTGAGGCATTGCTTGATGATGTCCATCGTAAACCCCCTACCCAGGGCAAACTTGATGAGCTTCATCGTTGCCTCGTATTCACTCGCTGCCCTGATGCTTTTGCGCTTTTGCCTGAGCATGGGGCGCAGGATGCTGAGGTATTCGTTGTCGTCCACGTCGTCGAGTATAGGCTTGCTGACCTCTTCATCGATGTGCTTGGCCCATAGTGCCTGTTCCACCTTGCGCCGTCCCCACTTGCTGTAGCGTATTTTGTCGTAGATGAACGCACGGGCAAAGCGGCTGTCGTCGATGTAGCGGCCGCTGATGAGCTGCTCTATGACCTGTGCTTGCTCCTCCAAGCTGACACCCCATTGGTGCATCTTTTCGTGCATCTCGTGCTGACAGTGTTCGCTCCGTGAGCAGAGGTCGGACAATTTCTGGAAGGCCTGCTGTGCGGTCATTTCTCTTTTCACTTGCATGTCTTGATGAATCTTTCTTTGTCAAACTGGTCTTTGCGGATTACGGTATGGGTGAAGCCCATGGCATTCAGCATGTTGGCCACATCGTTGGCATACAGAGGGTTCAGCTCGAAGAATAGTCTGCCGTCGTCCTTCAGGGTTTGCCAGGCATAGCTTGCTATGGCACGATAGAAGAGCAGCGGGTCGTCGTCGGGCACGAAGAGTGCTTGGTGCGGCTCGTGCTGAAGCACGTGGGGGGCCATGTCGAGCTGCTCCTTCTGGCAGATGTAAGGAGGATTGCTGACGATGGTGCTCCAGACCCCAAGGGGAGGGACGGGTCTTAGGATGTCGACACGGCTGAAGTTCACGTGGACACCTGTTTGCTGGGCATTGTCGGCAGCTATGCTGAGTGCCTTCTCAGCAATGTCCCATGCTGAGACCTCGGCATGAGGCCGTTCGGCGGCCAGCGTGCAGGCAATGCAGCCGCTGCCGGTGCCGATGTCGAGGATGCTGTCATGGTGGCGGTCGCGGCGGTCGTCGTCTAAAATCCATCTGCACAGCTCCTCCGTCTCGGGACGTGGTATCAGCACCCCGGGTGCCACATGGAACCGTCGGCCGAAGAACTCCGCACAGCCCAGCACATACTGCACGGGCTCGCCCTTGAGCAGGCGGCTCTGAAGGCTGCTCAGTTCGTCGGCGGGCAACTGCTCTACACATCCTGTCAGCACCTCGGCCATGCTCAGCCCGAAGTACATCTCCATCACCAGGCGTGCAATGGCCTGCGCTTCGCCTTGTGGATAGAGCTGCGTCAGTGGTTCCCAGAAACTTCTATATGTCCACACTCCGTCTTGATAAACGATTAGGGTGCAAAGTTACAAAAAAGTCATCATTCTTTTGCATGATTCGCAAATAATTTGTATCTTTGGCCGACGAAAAAAGCAAAATAGTAACATGTTGAAAAACTCGTTGACACTGATAGCCGACAGCGGAGGCACAAAGACCGACTGGACACTGCTTAACCCGCTGGCCGATGACGGAAAGAGCGTGATAGCCACCTTCCACACCCAGGGCATGACGCCCATTCACCAGACCCCCGAGCAGATACAGCACATCATCGGTCAGGAGCTCATGCAGCAACTGTCGTCCTTCCCTCGTGCCGCCCTCATTGCTTCGGGCATGTTAGAGACGCCCCTGCTGACGAACCTCAACGTGGTGTTCTATGGCAGCGGCTGCACACCTGTTCATGCCCCCCACATGCGCCAACTGCTGTCGGGGGTGCTGTCGACCCCGAGTGTGGAAGTCTATAGCGACCTCATGGGGGCCGCCCGTGCCCTCTGTCAACATCACGAGGGTATTGCCTGCATATTGGGGACAGGAGCTAACAGCTGTCTGTACGACGGTCGGGACATTGTTCAGAACACCCCTGCACTGGGTTATGTCCTGGGCGATGAGGGCAGTGGCTCGGTGCTGGGCCGTCTGTTTATGAATGCCATCTTTAAGAATCCAGCATTTGCCGCCATCCGCGACGAATACCTGCACAAGGAGCAACTCTCGCTGGCCGACATCATCCGCAGGGTGTACCATGAGCCCCTGGCAAACCGCTTCCTGGCCACCGCCTCATTGTTTATACACCACCATCTTGACAATCCTCTGCTCAGCCGACTGGTAGTGGACAACTTCCGCAGTTTCTTCCGTTGCAACATTGCCCCTTACGGGCGCAGGGAGCTGCCAGTGAGCTTTGTGGGCAGCATGGCCGAGTACTATCCGCAGCAGTTGGAAGAGGCCGCCCAAGCTGAAGGCTACCTGCTGGGCACCATTGCCAAGAGCCCCATGGAGGGGCTGGTGGCATACCATTGTCAGTTTGGGGGTTCAGGAGATTAGGCGTTTGGGGGTGTTTGGGGGAGTTACTTTCCTAAACGGCCAAACGACTACCCCCCCAACGACCAAAACTTAAAAACTTACATTAGTAGCAGTCTCCCCTTCCTAACTATATACGACCAGTTCTCGTGGCAGGGTGATGACTTTCAGCCGTTCATACCAAATGCGCGTTGAGCCCGTTATGTGCCTCTTCGTGTGGCCGCTGACGATGTAATAGCTGGCAGCGTATTCATCCATCATGCCGAGGATGACGTTCTTAATGCGCGAGCATTTCTCGTTGATGGCATTGTCGAGCGGGTTCACCAGATGGCTCACCCCCTCCCTGATTTTATCCTTGTCCATCAGCCTTGCCGTTTTCATGTAGTAGCCCGTCAGTTCATCGCGATAGTCGGCCAGCCGCTTGAACTCTATGCCCTCGGGGTGAGCCAGGAAAAGCATGTAGACAGCCTTGTGCACTGGCTGCAGCTCCAGTTCCTTGTTGCCATAGTCAAGCAGTATGAACCGAAAGTCGCTCGTTATCATCAGTCGGCTCAGCCTAGACCTTGCAGCCTCTATGCGCAACTCTTCGAGCAGGGGCGAGCCGATGGCTCGCAACAACAGGTCGTTGCGTCCTGCCTGCTGTAGCTGTACCACAAGTCTGTGCAGCTGCTCGGCAAGCTCCTCTGGTGTGTGAGGTGTGGCGGTGTTCATTCCTTCACGATGTTGTTCAGCCAGTCTTTCCACTTGTCCAGGATGCCACGCCCAGATTTCTCCCTACAGGGAAAACTATACCCGTTGGATTCTCCCTCTTCACTGGGCTGTGGGGCTGCTGGCTCGCCTTCCGCTACAGCTGGCTCTGGCTCAGGGGCAGGCTTCACCTCGAAATGCGGCTCTTGTGTGATGGCCTCGGCTACCCTCACTTTCTTCAAGGGCTTGTAGAGTTTGGGTATGAGCTCTTCATAAAAGGCATCATCGTCGGGGTGCACGTTCTTCTCCTTCTCGCTGCGCAGCTCATCCTCCAGACCTGTAGCCAGTATGGTGACCTTCGCATCCTCGCCCAGCGAGTCGTCGGTGGCAGTGCCCCAGATGACCTCGATGTTAGGGTCGAGGTTGTCGAAGAAGTCATCGATGTCTTGTAGCTCGCGCACGTAGATGGGATGCTCTTCACTGGCGTAGATGTTGAAGAGTATTCGCTTTGCGCGCCCTATGTTGTTGCCGTAGAGCAGGGGTGAGTCGAGGGCATTCACAATGGCTGCTTCCACGCGGTGTTCGCCGCTGGCACGCCCCATGGCCATGATGGCACCGCCACCGTTCTTCATCGTCGTCTCCACATCGCGGAAGTCGCTCTTAATACCGCCGTCGCTTGGCATGATAATCAGTTCCGATATGCCTTTCACGGCGTCCATCAGTATGTTGTCAGCTCTTTGGAAAGCCTCTTTCACCGACAGGTCTGAGTCGGCAAAGACATCGCAGAGCCTCTCATTGTTTACTATCAGCAGTGCATCCACATTCTTGCGCAGCTCCTCCACGCCCTTCAGTGCCTTGATGATTTTCCGCTTCTTCTCGAAATAAAATGGTATGGTGACCACTCCCACCGTCAGTAGCCCCATCCTCTTGGCCACGCCAGCCACCACAGGTGCAGCTCCAGTGCCTGTGCCACCGCCCATGCCTGCCGTGACGAAGACCATCTTCGTGCCATCGTTGAGCAACCGCTCGATATCGCTGATGTTTGTCTCGGCCTCCGCCTTGCCCTTCACTGGGTCGGCACCGGCTCCAAGGCCTGAGGTGCCCAGCATCAGCTTTACCGGCACTGGCGACCTCGACAGCGACTGACTGTCGGTGTTGAGCACCGCATACGACACTCCTTCGACCCTCTCGTTGTACATGTTGCGTACGGCATTGCAACCGCCGCCGCCAACACCAATCACCTTGATGATGCCCTGCATCTTGTCCTCTATGGGCAGAATGAAATCGTCTAATATCTTGTCCATGGTCTTTGCTGTTTTTCCCAATTATTACTCCCGTTCCTTACCGTTGTCAGGAAACAGCTGCAAAGATACAAATAATTTCCCAAATAAAAAAGCTCCGCAAGGCTTGCGAGGGAGAAAAATAGTGAAAGTCACAAGCTAAGCACCCTGCACTCTGCGTTGTCCATACGGGGAATTTCGCGTGTCAGCTTGCCATAGTAGACGGCCTGAATGGCTTTGTTCGTGATGCCATGCCCTACGGCAAGCACCGTTTTGCCAGGGTATTCCGCTTTCAGCCAATCCAAGAACGCCCTTGCGCGGTCTAGCAGCGCCCCCATCTTTTCCACGTTGTCGGGCATGGGCAAGTCCTTCAGGTCGGGTATGAACCGCCCAGTGAAGTCGCCCCAGTCGCGTTCGCGTAGCAGGGGTGTCGTCATCACCGTCAGTCCCCGATGCAGGGCGACAATCTCTGCCGAGTCCTTTGCCCGCCGCAGGTCGCTCGAAACAATAGCATCGAAGTGAACGTCCTTCAGCCTATGTCTCAGTGCCTCCATCTGCTTCACGCCGTTAGCAGTCAGCTCGCCCTGCCGTTGGCCCTGCATCATCATGGCCACGTTGTCTTTCGTCTCACCATGGCGCACAAGATATAGTGTCGTCATTAGCTTTCATCTCAGATTCGTTGTTCCTTTTTGGCCACAAATGTACGAAATTAACCACGAAGTCCTACACTTTTTTATCGTAAAAGATGTGAAAGCGATTATTATTCTCTCACTTATTTGTACCTTTGCAGCACGATTATCTTTCTAAAAGTTTACAGCATGAAGTATAACAGAGCATTTACCCCCGAGCGGATTTCGGCGCTGAAGCCAAACGAGATTTTTGTGTTTGGCAGCAATCTCGCAGGTCGACATGGCGGCGGCGCCGCCCGTATGGCCCTCAACTGCTTTGGCGCTGTGTGGGGACAAGGCGTAGGGCTGCAGGGGCAGAGCTATGCCATTCCCACCATGCAGGGAGGTGTAGAGACTATCAAGCCTTACGTGGATGAGTTTGTTGAGTATGCTCGGCAACATCCAGAACTCCTATTCTTAGTTACCCGCATTGGCTGCGGCATAGCGGGGTTCCGCGATGCAGAGATTGCCCCGTTGTTCCAGAAAGCCCTCTACATCGAGAATATCATCCTGCCCGAAAGTTTCGTCGAAGCCATCCTGCCCAGTACCATGCCCGCTTGATTGGGTGGGCAGAATGTCAGGAAAATTCTAATTTGTGAAAATTGCCGTATAACAGGATTTTTGGAAAAGCACCGCTTTGAGGGTAGAAAAGGACAGCTTTGAGGGTCGAAAAGCGGTACTTTTCCGCCCTCGAAGCGGTGCTTTACTTTTTAAAGAAATGTCGATGTAAAGAAAATTCACCATCCAATGCGGTCTTGCATGGGCCATTATCTATCCAAGCCCCATCATCGACACAACAGATGAGCCCGCCCTGATGAAGGATGAAATCTGAAAATTAGTTGTTGGGGGGTAGTATTTTGGGGGAGTTACTTTCCTAAACGACCAAACAACTACCCCCCAAACAGCCAAACTCATATAATGCAGTTTCTGTGCGCCCAAAGTAATAGTGAGCCAGTCGAGGTGATGGCGACGAGGTGACCGTGGCCTTGTTGCTCGAAGATGTTGTAAAGCGTGTCAATAACAATTGTCCATCCTCTTACATTAGTATCAATCGCAGGACATTCCAAAGCATAGTCAAGTGATGTGTTGAGGTCACCCGTACCAGAGCATACGATGGCGAGGTCAATGTGTTTCAGCTTTGCATAAAGTGTGTGGATAGCCTGCTCGATTTCTTCTTGTTTAGTGATGTCAGCCGCAGAAGTGAAAGTGTTGTCGGGGTGTTGCCTGAAGTTGCTCCAATGATAATGATATTTCGTTGCGTTAAATTATTTATAGTCTCTTATTCTAACATCGATGCCGCTGCCTGCCATTCTGAGGCGTAGCTGGCCTACGGGCGTCTCGCTGTAGTGGTAGGGGAAGAGCACCTTGGGTTTGATGGTGTTGGCTGCTTTGATGAGCTGGTCGATGGTCATGGTGTAGGGCTGGTTGCAGGGCAGGAAGGCGATGTCGATGTCCTTCACCTGTGCCATCTCGGGTATGTCCTCTGTGTCGCCCGCAATGTAGATGCGCAGTCCGTCGAGCTGGAGCACGTAGCCGTTGTCGCGCCCTTTGGGGTGGAACTGCTCTCGCCCAGGCGTGGTGTTGTAGGCTGGCACTGCCCACACTTGTATGTCGCTAGAGTAGGTGATGCTGTCACCATTGCTGAGAGCGATGCCGCGGTGCACCTTGCTGTTGACGGCGAGGTTGGTGTAGACGGCGGTGGCGGGTGTCCACAGTTTGGGCAGTGTGAGCTGGTCGTAGTGATCCATGTGCTCGTGGGTGATGAGGATGATGGATGCCTTGGGCATGAGGGTGTAGTCGGTGGCTGGCGCCACGGTGTTTCCCACGGGGTCTACGTAGATGTGCTTGCCGTCATACTCGATGTGTATGCTGGCGTGCTTGATGTGGTTGATGACAACGGTCTTGCCGCCAGGTGTCTGGAATGTGTCGCTCTTCTGCGCTGCATGTAGCTGCATGGCTGCCGTCAGTGCGAGGCAGACGGTCAGTAGTCTTGTCGTTGCTGTTTTCATTTGTGTTATTAGTGTAGGTTGTTTTGGAGGTTAGTCGTTTGGTTGTTTGGGGTTAGTCGTTTGGTTGTTTGGGGGAGCTACTTTCCTAAACGTCCAAACGACTAATCTTCTGAACTCCCATATTCGATGGGGAGGTTTACGATGAATCGTGCACCGTTGGTGTAGGTGGTGTCGAGGGCCACGCTGCCTCCGAGTCTCTGCGTGAGGACGCGGCAGAGGGACAGTCCCAGTCCGATGCCTACCTTGAAGCTGTCGAGTTTAACGAAGCGCTCGAAGATGTGCTCTGCCTCGTTGGCGGGTATGCCGCAACCTGTGTCTTCTACGGTGAGTATGAGCTGCCTCTCTAAGGCTTCGGCTTTCAGGGTGATGCTTCCTGTCTCGGTGTTCTTCGCTGCGTTGCTCAGCAGCGTTCCGATGATTCGGTTGAGCATCTTCTCGTTTGTCTTCATGGTGAAGTCGTCGGCCAGGGTGGTCTCGAGCTGCATCGTGGTGTTGGCGTTCAGCTGGCTGGTGAAGTCGCTGACGAGCGACCGCAGGAGGCTGTTCACGCTGACATTGTCGTCCTTGACCACTGATGAGGTGGCTTCGTTGTGGGACAGCTCCAGCATCTCATCGATGAGTGCGGTGATGATGTTGGCGTTCTTTTGCATGTTCTGAGCCATCTGCTGCTGTTCGCTGCGACTCACCTGTATGTCGGGGCTGGCAATAACTTGTGCGAAGCCGGTGATGATGTTCAGTGGTGTGCGTACTTCGTGGCTGACGTTCTGTATGAAGGCGGACTTCAGATAGTCCGACTGGAGGGTGTCCTGATAGGAGCGCTTCAGCTGCTGTATGTGTCGGCGGCGGCTGATGACGATGTAGACGAGTGCCACGACGAGAAGGATGAGCAGCCCCGTGCAAATGGCGAGGGTGATGAGGCGGTTGTGGGCTATCTGTCGTTCTGCATCGTAAAGCCGCAGCTCGTCGCTGATACCCCTCATGCTGTTCGTGAGGAGGATGGCGTTCAAGGAGTCGCTTGTCAGCATCTGCTGGCGCTGCGCTTCGTAGGCCTCTTGCCATCTGCCTGCATTGCTATAGATGTGGGCGATGGTTCCCACTCCTTCTGCCCCCAGCTCTGCTTTCGCCAGTGCTACGGCTTCGTCGGTCTTTCCCAGAATGGCAAGATGGTAAACCTCCATGCTGCGCCCGTGGACGGAGGTCTTCCCTTCGGCTACTCCCTTCTTGTACTCGTCGTAGCCTTTCAGGAATTGTGCCGTGTCGTTGAGGCTGTAGTAGGCAGTGGTGCGTCGGGTCTCGATGTCGAACACTCTTTCGGGCGAAACCTCTCGGGCTATTGCCAGCCCTTCATCGAGCAGGCGCAGGGCTTCCGAGGGATTGTCGTCAATCTCAAGGCTCACCAGATTCATGTAGATGGGTGGCATACTCTCGCGGTAGCCGGCTTTCTCCATGCGCTCCAGCACTTCGTGGAAGCACCTGCGGGCTCCCTCCTTGTTGCCGCAGAAGCGGTAGATGTGGCCCAGTATGTTGTAGGCCATATACATCTCATTGTCGAGTTTCTTCTCGCGCAGCTCGTCTGACAGCTCACGGCCTTTCTTGTAGGCCTCGAAGATGTCCTGACGGTTCATCAGGAACACTATCTCGTTGCAGCGCTGGGTGTAGTAGGCGTGCAGGTCGTCTTGTTTCAGAAGATACTCCTCCAGATTGTTCACGGCCGAGAAAAAAGCTGCGCTGTCGGCGGCATTGAACGAGCGGAGCATCTGTTCGTACAGGCGTTTGTAGAGGGGGTCATCGGCATAGGATGGCTTGTCGGCAGCAAGAGCACAAAGTGGTGTCAGTGCCAGTGACAGTGACATCAGGCATAAGGCGATATGGCGTAGTAATTTCATCGTTTATTTAAGGTCGTGTATTATTAAATCTTGTCTTAGGCCTTGTATGATTTAGGTCTAGTTGATTTCAGTTTGCAAAGATACAAAAAGATAAGGGTTGGGAGTAAGCTAATACGAGGAATCGTTTTGCGTTTAAGTATTTTTAACTATGCAGCCCGTGTAAAATCTCTTTGTGGGCCGTTCCTAATTCCTAACTTTTCCGTACTTTTGCCACCATGAACATAGAACCAATAGCATATTACCACGGGCCGATGACTACGAAGTTTGGCCTGCCTCGGCAGAGTGGTTTGGCTCCCGACCTGCCAGGCACCATAGTCTTCGAGCCCCGTTTCCGCCAGCCTGAAGCAGTGAGAGGACTGGAGGGCTTTTCGCATTTGTGGCTTGTATGGGGCTTCTCGGCTAACCGTCATACTGGGGGCTCTTCTTTGTCGAACTGTCGTGCAGTGGATTCTCCTGAGAACGAGTCGATGCAAACCGAGTCGCTCACCGTGCGCCCGCCACGTCTTGGAGGCAACAGCAGGGTGGGGGTCTTTGCGTCGCGCTCCCCCTTCCGTCCTAACGGGCTGGGACTCTCGTGCGTGCGTATGAATAAAGTGGAGGCGACGCCGTCACAAGGCATGGTGATCCATGTGTTGGGTGCTGACTTGATGGACGGCACGCCGGTTTACGATGTCAAGCCCTACGTGGCATACACAGACTGCCATCCCGATGCTCGCTGCGGTTTTGTTGACGAGCAGGGATGGCAGTTGCTGACTGTTAAGCTGTCGACGGAGCTGTCGTCGCGCTATAGCACCGATGAACAGGCGCTTGCAGGGCTGCGGCAGGTGTTGGAGCAAGACCCTCGTCCACGCTATCACAACGACCCAGACCGTGTCTATGGCATCATGTACGATGGCTGCGACGTGCGCTTCCGCGTGTCGGACGGTGTGCTTACCGTTACCGACATCATTCCGTTAAAACACCACCTTACGTGACGACACCTTGCCATTGGCAGTGGTGATGCGCATGAGGTAGAGCCCCTGGGTGGGGGTGGCCACACGCTCTCCCGAGAGTGTGAAGTACTCGGTGCGGAGCGGAGTACCCGTCACGGTGGCTTCTATGCCCGAGGCGTCGTCGAAGTGATACTCGATATAGATGATGACGCATTGTTGCTCGCCAGTGTTGGTGAACGTCAGTTCGTCGGGCACATTGTTGAGCGTGAACGTGATGGCGTTGGGGTTGTCACGAGGAGCGTCGAGGTCTATAAGAGTAGCCGTGGTCTCGGTGTACTGCTGCCCGGCCACTTCCTTCCAGTAGCTGGTGCGGTTCGATGCGTTTGTACCTGTGATACTGAAGAGTGTCACCTTTGTGGCCTTGGCTCCCTGGGGCATGAACACGGTGTTCTGCGCACCGTTCGACAGTTTGATGGCTGTGCGCTCAAGTATCTCTCCCTTGTAGGGGATCTTCAGCTTTGGCGTGCCTGCCGACGAATAGGTTTTCGTCAGGTTGCCGGTGCATACGAGCCGGAAGCCCTGTGCCTCGTCGTTGTCGGCTCCCACCATCATGTTGTTCACACCGCTGTTGTCGTAGCTGGAGGCATACATGTTGCCCCAAGCCAGGAGGGCGGTCTTCGTCTCGCCACCGGGCTGTGGGTCGGGGTTCTGTCCCTGGTCGGGGTTCTTTTCTCCTCCCACCACCTTCAGTATGCCGTCGGTGTAGAGCTTCGAGGTGTCCCATGTCTGGCCATCACCGGGAGTGGCGGGCTGAATCTCCTGGAACGTGCCGCTGATGCTTCCTCCCGAGAGGTTGAATATCTGGTACTCCGTGCCGTCGTAGGGTGCCTCGTCAATCAGGCCGTCGTTAATCTTAAGCACTGCAGTGGAGCTGATGGTCGTGGCTCCCTTCAGTGTGATGGTGTTCGACTTGGTGCGGTCGGCCAGCACGTTGAGGGCTGCCGTGCCATTCAGTTTCAAAGTGCTGTTGAAGGTAAGGCCACGCCCGTTGACGAGCGTGTCGCCAGCCTGCAGCGTGCCGCCAGTGTTGATGGTGGTGGCAGCAGCCAGTGCTCCTGTGCCAGCCAGTGTGGCGCCGGTGCGTACGGTGACGGCACCTGTGCCCGAATGTGTGCCATTGACGATGAGTCGGCCCTTGGTCACGGTGGTGGTGCCGCTGTAGACGTTGTTGCCCGTCAGTCGCCAGTCGCCAGTACCTTCCTTCTCGATGGTGGTGGTACCGGGATGCGAGCCAGCCTGGTCGTTGTTGTTGATGACTCCGCGGAAGGTCTCATGGGTGTTGGCACCACCTACTACCCATGTTCCTTCACCCTTGGCCTTGACGTTGAAGCCCCACAGTGCCGTGGAGGCGTCGCCCGACAGTCCGCCAAGGTAATAGGTCGACTGGTTCTTGGCGCCGTTCAGCGAGGCAGTGCCCTTCAGCTCTATGGTGGCGTTCTTCACACCTACGCCGTTGCGCACGGCAAACTGGCTCTGGCCCGACTTGCCCGTACCATTGATGATAAGATGTCCGGTGAAGCCGTCCCAGTTGCCCTCGATATACTCACGCAGATAGTGAACGTTCCAGATGAGCGTGCCCGTACCCGTGACTGTGCACTTGTTGGTGTTCCACAGGTCGAAGTCCACGGTAGAGGTGGTGCCTGGCTGGGCCACGATGGGGAAGTTGTAGGTCACGCTGGCCTCGTTCTTGCCTATGGTGATGAACTGTCCGCCCTGCATGACGAGCCTCGATGCCTTGCCGATGCCAGCATCGGACACGTCCTTGCTGTTCAGCTTCAGCGTGCCACCCTTCAGCACCAGGTCGCCGTCGAAGCGGAAGAAGTTGGCGGTGTTCACCCCTACGGTTCCCTCGCCGTTGATTTCCAGGTTCCCCTGTCCCTCAATGCCTCCGTTCATGGTTACCACAGCCGTCTTGTCGGCAATGTTCAGCTCGGTGTCGCTATAGAGCCGTGCCGAGCGGTCGGTGGCTGTAGTGGCTCCGGTGTACTTGTACACACCGCCGTCCATCACCCAGTTCTGGGCGAACTCCTGGCTCATGCCCAGTCCGCTGGCAACGCCGCCGTTCTTCAGCGTTGAGAACTCATAGGTTCCCTCGTGGAGCACGGTGGCCCCCTCGTATTGCTGGTCGCTCTTGATGGTGAGTGTGCCTGTTCCAGCCTTGTTCATCGATGCCGTGCCGCTGATGTATCCCGTGCCGCCTATGGTGACGTTGGCGTCGCTATAGACCACGACGGCCGTCTTCGGAGTAGCCTCGGTCAGGGTGATGGTCTCATCATCGAGGGGGTTGATGAGCCACTCGCCGTCGCCACTACCAGTGAAGGTCTGTACGTCAATGATGTCGGCCTGCTCGGGGCGCGTCTTCACGGTTAGCTCGGCGGTATAGTCCGACTTCTGCTCTCCCTTGTAGGCGCAGAGGCGTACCACGTAGGCTGTGGCGGGCTTCAGCGAAGCGTCGTCGATGGTGAAGGTGGTGACGTTGGCATTGGTGCGGCCTATCTCGGCGAAGGCGCCGTCCTTCTTCATCTCAACGATGAAGCCTTCCTCGTTGTCGGTGTAGTCTGACCATGCCAGCGTGAGGCTGGCGGTGGTAGCCGAGGCGAGCTTGGGAGTCATGGGGGCACGCAGGAAGAACTGTCGGTCGGCCTTCGTGAGGCTGTTGATGTAAAGCTCAATGTTGGCATAGCCCGTGGCGCCGATGGTCATGGCGTCGTCCTTGCTCTTGTCGGTGCCGTTGGCCTCTTCCCACCAGTCGGGCATACCGTCATTGTCGGTGTCCTGCTCCTTCTGTCCTTTGAACCAGCTCCAGGTGGTAGGCACACCGATGGGCAGCTCATTCTCGTTGGTGATGAGGTTGCCCTTCTTGCCGAAACTCAGCACCTCTTCCACCATGTAGCAGTCGGCCAGGTCGCGGTAGGGCAGCGAGGCCCCCACCTCGGGCAGCAGCTTCTCCACCAGGTCCTTGGCGGCCCATTTCTCCAGCTCGGGATAGGCGTAGGGCTGCGACTGACGGTCGCCGCCACCGTTGCCGGTGAACTCGGTGGGGTTGTAGATGCCGTCGCGGTTCTTGTCCTGCCAGTTGTCAGTTCCGTAGAAGTGGAAGTCGCTGTTGCCACCCGTCAGACCATCGCCACCTACGGCAGGGCCGTTGATAAACATGTTGCCCTCGATGTTCACATAGCTTGTGCCTTGCGAGTCGCCGCCCATGTTGTAGGCAGCGTTCTTCCAGTTATACACCAGGTTGTTCACATACTGGTTCACGCCCTTCACCTTGAAGTTACGGGTGGAGTTGTCTACCAGCAGTATGCGGTAGAGCGTGATGTTGTCGGCCTGCATCAGTCCGCCGGCAGAGTGGGTCATCAGCCCCTGGCCTACGATGGAGTTCATCAGCGTGATGTTCTGCGGTGCAGTGCCTTTGTTGTCCCAGTTGATGGAGAAGTTCTCATCCTGTCCCCACGAGAACGAGCAGTGGTCGAAGATCATGTTCTGGCCGTTGGCAATGCCAGCAGCATCCTTGTCCTTCGAGCCTACGGCTCCCATGCGGAAGCGCATGTAGCGGCAGATGATGTTATCGGCTCCCGAGAAACTCACACCATCGCCATAGACGGTGATGCCCTCGCCCGGTGCCGTCTGTCCTGCCACGTAGAGGTTTTTGGCGAAGACGATGCGCGAGTTGATGCGTATGACGCCCGACACGTCGAAGACGACGATGCGGTTCGGCTGGCTGACAGCATCGCGCAGCGAGCCCGTACCCGAGTCGTTCAGGTTCGTTACATGGTAAACTTTACCCTGGCGTCCGCCGGTAGCGAAACGGCCCCATCCCTGAGCGCCGGGGAAGGCCAGTTGCTGGGCGTCAACAACGTTGGCCATGCCCACAAACAGTGTCAGGCCAAGCAACAGTTTTGATAGTCTTTTCATTTCCCTGTTAGTTTTTTTCTGATTGGTTTTAGTCGTTGTCTGTCTTTGCTGATATGCTATTCCCCGTTGTCTTCTTCATCGGGAAAATGGCTTTTCGGCTGCAAAGTTACAAAAAGTCGGGCGAAACACAAAGGAAACACCTCTCTTTTTTATTAAAGCTGTCTGCTAAAACGTTTTCCGTTTTTCAGATTTCATCCTTCATCAGGTGGTTTTATCTGTCGTGGCGATGATGGGGCTTGGATAGATTATGACCCATGCAAGACCGCATTGGATGGTGAATTTTCTTTACATCGATATTTTTTCAAAAAGGAAAGCACCGCTTCGATGGCGGAAAAGCACCGCTTTTCGGGTCAAAAAGCTGTCCTTTTCCACCCTCAAAGCGGTGCTTTTCCAAAATGCTCGTTATACGGCTGTTTTTGCAAATTGGAATTTTTCTTACAATCTTCCGTCCTTATTAAAGTGTTTCGCTGTTTGCCGGACAGAAAAAAATATCTATAATGAGTTATTCGTGGTTTTATTTTTTTTATCGTAATCTTGAGGATTTCATAATAAAAATCTTGCAAAAAGTAAAAAAACACAAAAACATTTCTTCATTTAATAATTTATTTCTATTTTTGCAAAACGATAATACTAAGTAACGGTTAAAAATGGACTTGGTACGATTCGTGTTATTACACACATTTGAACCTTGTTATATTATCACTAAAAAACAATCAACATGAAATGTTGTAAATGTTTAGCTGAAATTCCTGAAAAGTCAAAATTCTGCATGGTATGTGGAGCAGAGCAACCTGTTATTAAAACTTGTGCCAATTGTGGAACAACAGGCTTACCAGAAGAAGCTTTGTTCTGTCCGCAATGTGGACAGAAATTTGTCGTGGCTACTTCCCAGGATAAACAAGCTATTCAAAATGTAGTCACTTCAATTGGTCAAAATGCTACGCAGAGAGAAAAAACAGATAGCACCATCAGTAGCATTCCTAAGGATGCTCGTGACATATTCTTTCCCTTGAACGGTTTTATACTCGGCAAAACAACCATTACAGATGCAAAACGAAAGGGTGCAAAGATTGATAACATGTTTGGTGATGAGGAATCGTTTCATTGGCCACTTGATGGAACGTCGATGGGAATACGTTGCTCAAAGAAAACGTATGAGTCTTATGTAGACCACATTTCTATTCAGTCTATTCACGACTTTCCTCCCGAGTGGAAACAACGTTATAATCTTTCTTATGAAACATCTTACACTCTTTGGCAGATGTTCTTAAAAAAGAAGGGCTTTAATATAACAGAGAAATATCACGATTCGGGATTTCTAAGAAATAGTTTTTCGTTATATGCCTTTTCTGTCGATGGAAGACTTGAAATCTGGTTGAATTTCAAAGCTAAGGACTACAATTCTCTTAGGTTCATCCAAATGGACTATAATGAATAAATACAACTCATTTTATTTAACGACATATATATATGAAATGCTGTAAATGTAAAGCAGAAATCCCGGACAATTCAAGATTCTGCATGGAATGTGGTGCCGAACAGTCAACTGGAAAGACATGTCCGACGTGTGGTAATGAGCTACCAGAAGAAGCTGTCTTCTGTCCATACTGTGGGCATAAGCAAGAGATTGGCACCCCTGAACCATCTCAAACATCTGTTCAGAAGCAAAAAGATGAAGAAATAGCACTCTTTCCTAAACGTGACCCCTCCAACAAGGATTTTCTTCATAGCGAGGGGTATATGGACAAAACGGGGAAAATCGTTATTCCCGGAAATTACGACTCAGCCTATCCTTTTCATGAAGGCATGGCACGCGTTCGAAAGGAATATGAAGGGAAATATGGCTTCATCGATAGCTCTGGAAAACTTGTCATACCCTGTCAATGGGGGTATGCCGAGAATTTCAGTTGTGGTCTAGCACGTGTTCGGAATGAATTCTTCCAAGAAGGATTCATTGACAAGACTGGGAAACTCGTAATACCATTTCAATATTTACCAGCTTGTGTAAGCGATTTCCACGATGGTCTGGCCATGGTGACGGACTCAGACTTTAGGAATGGATTCATTGATAAGACGGGAAAGCTCGTCATACCCTATCAGTGGAGAGATGCCCATGATTTTCATGAGGGATTAGCTCGTGTTAAAAATGAACGCTTGACTGATGGATATGGGTATATTGATAAAACTGGAAAACTTGTCATACCGTGTCAGTGGAAGCTTGCCGGTGATTTCCATGAAGGATTAGCACGCGTGTGGGGCGCAGGTGATTCCAACATAGGGGATGGCTATATCGACAAATCCGGGAAACTCGTTTTCGTATCGGAACATTCCTGTTCAGAAGATTTTCATGAGGGATTGGCCCGTTGTTGTGATGGGTTCATCAACAAAACCGGGCGACTCGCCATTTCCTGCAATGCCACTGGCGATTTCTGTGAGGGGCTGGCTCGCGTTCAAGACGGGTGGACAAATAAATATGGATATATTGACAACAAAGGACAGTATGTTATACCATGTAAGTATGGAGAAGCCGACGAGAAGTTCCACAACGGGTTGGCACGAGTTCGAGGAATGGTAGGTAGCGAAAACGTGTATCACTACATTGACAAGACAGGTAAAATGGTAAGTCTATATTAAACAAAAGCTATATGAAGTGCTGTAAATGTAAAGCGGAAATTCCTGACCAGTCAAGATTCTGTATGGTGTGTGGGGCGGAGCAGTCAGTAGTAAAAGATTGTCCTAATTGTGGTGCCAAAGGTTTGCCTGTTGAAGCATTATTCTGTCCGCATTGCGGTCGGCAGTTTGTTATTAATAATAATACTCCCGAACATGAAGCGACATCGCCTGTTGACTTCCCCCCCAAAAAAGAAGATTACACAGAACAATGGAAAACAGGGGATTCTATTAGTTTGTTTTTCCCTCTTTATGGAATAACATTAGGCAAGACAACCATGTTAGATGCACAAAACATGGGATATACACCTGATGCAGAAGGTACTTTAGGAATAGGAGCAAACCTCATTAATAAATACATTTCCAATTCAGCATTTGTGGGCGAATACAGCGTTAAAGTCAATGGAGCTAGGTTTTACAAACCTTCAGGGAAGAGCACTATTGAATCAGTAAGTATAAGCCTGATTCTTAGCGGAGAATTCCCCCCTGAATGGGAGCAGAAATATAATATATCGTTTTCCAGTTCATTTAATAAGTGGAAAACGTTATTGGACAAATTGGGCTTCATCATAATGATTCCTTTTGAACCCCAGACGAAGTTTTGGCATAATCCTGACAGAGAATCATTATATGCCGTTCTTATAGGTACATCAAAAGACAAAAAAATGGAGATTAGATTGCATTTTTCGTATGGCAATAAGAATAATGAGGGTTGCGGTCTTGACTCAAATAATTCATTAGATAGTATTTTCCTGAAAACTTTATAGAATAATCAGTTTTATGACATATTCAAACAAATAAATAAGCTATGGGAACAGTTATTGGCGATCCGGTTCCATTCCCGGGAGCGACACCGATTGAAATTCAGCAGGCAGAGATGGACACCTGCGCAGTGAAATCACAGCAGATAGTGATGCATGCCTTTGGGCTTGACATTCCTGAAAGCCAGTTGGCAGAAGAGGCTGCAGAGAAAGGCTACTATGCACCTGGCTTCGGCAGCGACCCAGAACAAGTGGGCAGACTACTTAACGACCACGGCATTCCTACCCATGTGGAGCATGGAGCCACCGTCTATGATCTCATCAACGAGCTGGCCCAAGGCCACAAGGTGATTGTAGGTGTCGACGCAGAAGAGTTGTGGCGTCCCTCGCCCATGAACGACATTTTTGGCGAGCAGGCTAATCATGCCCTCATCGTGACTGGCATCGACACCACCGATCCTAACAATATAGAGGTGGTGATAACCGATCCGGGTTCGGGCGACGTGGCTAAGCGATATCCCATCGAGCAGTTCCTGGATGCATGGCATGATTCCAGTTGCCTATATGTAGCAACTGATGAACCTGCACCAAAAGAGTTCTCGCCCGAGATGGTCAACTTCGACTACGACGCTGGTCATCTGCCCAGCATCCTTAGCGTGCCTTACGAGTTCTTCACAGATACTATTCTGCCCATTGTTCATGATGTATACGATTGGGTTTCGGATGTTCTTACCGATAACTTCATTGTCAATGGTATCAGTGATATAAGTGACTTCATCGGAGATACAATCAATGACTTCTTGGGAAGTGAACATGTTGAATTAAATGCATTAGACTTCCAGACAGCCATTGAAGATGCAAAGATTCATATAGACACGGTCATTGATGATTATACCGATGGCTACAACCAAGGCCAAGACCTTAACTTCCACGATATGCTATTTTCATAATCTAAGAATATGTTATTATGGACTGGAAAGAACTAGAACCAAAAGTTGCTCAGATTCAGAAAAGTCTGAAAGACATTTTTGCCAGTATGAAGGAAGTAGACACTTCACTTCTCCCTGAGTGTGACGAAGAGGTAAATGCCGTTGGCGAGATGCTTGACGAAGAACTTTATGATGTGGTAGTGTGTGGCGAGGTGAAAAAAGGAAAGTCGTCATTTATCAATGCCTTAATTGGCGATGATATCTTGCCCACTAATACCGAGGTTGCTACGTCACAAGTGTTTCGTATTATAAATAGTGAGGAGCAGCATTTCTCGCTGGTGTTCACAGATTCTACACGTTTAGAGATTACACGTGAAGAACTATCGCGCTATGGCTCGCAGGTGGATGCTGATGCCGAAGGCGAACCCGTGTTTCAAAGCCATGCTCTCGACTATATTGAGATATGCACACCCGTGGCTTTCCTGCCTAAGCAAGTGGCTATTGTAGATACGCCGGGCATAGGCGCTCTTTATGCTGCCCATGAACGTATTACAAGTCATTATCTGAAACGCGCAGCAGCAGTAGTGTTTATTCTTGACCCGCAAAATCCAGTCACGAAACCAGAACTAGACTTTGTAGAGAAAGCATTGGGCGTCACCAATCAGATATTGTTCGTTATGACAAAGATGGACAATTACGATGCTGATTATATCGTTAACATGGTGCGTCGCAATGAAGAATTGCTAGCTTCTTACGCATCACGTACCTATAGCGGGCATATTGAGGTGTTACCCATGTCGAGTATGGTTCTTTATAACGCCGCAAAAGAAGACATAGATGTGTTACGCGAGGTGTCAATTGAGGAAAGCCGTTTCGAACCAGTACGTAATGAAATGATGACGATGATGCAACGTACAGTGGGGCTTTCGCGAAATATTTATATTTACAACGTTTTGTTGCGTTACAATGCTGCCGTCATGGCCTCTATTACCGAACAGAGCAAAGCACTATCTCAACCTGGTTCATCGAAAGAACTCTTAGAACATAAGGAAGAATTGAAACGACAGTTCATTGCCGAGTGGGGGCCAACAGGAACGAAGCAAAAACATATTTTGCAACAGGTGGCCGACCGCATAACAGCTCTGCGCACACAGCTTTCCACTTTGACAAGTACCGTAGGCCCGCTCTATACAAAATATGATGCTGAGATTGAAGCCTTGACATTGAATGATATTGATGAATATGCAAAGGCATTGCCAAGGAGAATACAAAATGAGTTTGGCCAGTATTGGAGTGGCCTGATTGAGGAATGTACGATGGGCATCCAGCAAATATTGCAGCAATATAATCAAGACCTTCATGCTGATGTTCAGATAGGTATCGATGAGGAGTTGAGCCATGTTCTTACTCCCGTCACATTGCCCAAGATGGACTTCATGCAGGTATTCAATCACGGTCGAAATGGCATCCTCTCTGCCAGCCTCTTAGCGGGTGCCGTCAGTTTTATTGCCCCTGTAATTGGAGGATTGTTGGTACTTGTAGGCGGCTGGTGGTTCTTCGGCCAGTCAAAGAAACGTGAAGAACTGCTTCGCAGTCAGGCAGAGTTGCGCAAGTTTATGAGTAGCGCCATCTTAAAGCTCAATAATGAAGTATGTGTAAAACCAGCATCCTCTACAGATCCGTTGTCACTTGAGCAGCGAACTGAACGTGAACTGAGTGAGGGCGCACATAATGCACTGAAGAATATCTACGAACAACAAAAGGCTAATGTAGAAAAAGAACTGGCTATTATCAGTGAGCAAGTGAAAAAAGAAGGCGAAGACCGCAACAATGCCCTGAAAACCATTGCCGCTATCCGAACTTTATGGATGCCTATCCACCAGAAAATTGTCGACACGAAGACTCTGCTCACTGACTTAGACAAACAACTTAATCCAAACGACCAAGCATGAGTGCTATCGGCATTGACTTTGGAACCTCTTTCTGCTCCGCCTCGTGGGTGAACCCACAGTCGGGGCGGCCAGAGGTTATCATGTTTCACGAGACAGGGACAACAAAAATCCCCTCAGTAGTGTTCTTCCCTGAAAAGGGAGACCCTATTGTTGGTCAAGGCCCATTCCTGCAATTGGAAAATTTGGGCGGGCTGCGTGACGATCAGCGTCAAATGGTGCTTCAGGCCACGGTACAGAGCATCAAACGCAAAATGAAACGTGGAGGATGCTATCGTACCGCGTTGAGGGACTATAGCCATGCTGAGATTGTTGGTATGATACTCAAAAAGATTCGTACTGAGGCCGAACGTTCATGCGTGTTTACCGAACCTATCACTGAGTTGGTACTCACACATCCCGTGATGTTTGAAGAGTGGAAAAAAGAATTGCTGAAGGATGCTTCCATGCAAGCAGGCTTCAATAAAGTCACACTGCTGGAAGAACCTGTTTCAGCTGCCATAGGCTATATAGGCTCCAACAACCAAGCTAACACAAAGGGTGTCATGGTCTATGATATGGGAGCTGGCACCTTCGATGTGGCTTACGTACAGATAGAACATACTGGGCGGAATACAGAATACCATATACCTGTACAGCCACGCGGTGATGCACTTTGTGGCGGCGATGACATTGATATGGTTCTTTATCAAGAATGGGAACAAATGGCCCGCAGCCAGTATGGCCGTCCGCTGTCATCCCATGATGGCGAGGTGGACTTGGGATTCCTGTATCGCTGCCGAAAGGGAAAGGAATTATTGTCTGATATGCCGCAATACATGTTTAACGAATTGCTGCCCCCTTTGCCAGGCAAACCTCTGCAACGACTACAGATGAACATCACACGGCAGGAGTTTAACGACAAGATTGCCAAAGTCATTGATCGCACTATTAACAAAACCCAAGAACTACTTGATGACATATCCGCCCAGAACCTGCCTCTCGATTACGCCATACTGATTGGCGGCAGTTCACGTATACCACTGGTAGCAGAACGGTTACAGCAAATCCTGGGCGAGGTTCCCGTCAGAACGACTGGAACTGTAGATGCCGCAGTGGCCCTGGGAGCCTCCTACTATTCTCTGGCAAAAGAACACGTGTACAGATGTTCTAATGAGAACAAGTCTAATAATGCCGACACCGAGGAATGCTTCTGCATCTATTGTGGCAAGAAATACAAGAAATTATTCCGCTACTGCATGTACTGTGGCAAGCCCAATTATCTGTTTAAATAATGAATCCGATAGAAGAAACCCGTCAGCTACTCAATCAGGCAGCAAAGTTGCTGAAACAGATACCAAGTCAGCAACAATGGCAATCACGTATTGCTGAGCTACAAATGCGGCTCAATCAGCCCTGCGTGCTGGCTATCGCCGGACGAGTTAAGGCAGGTAAAAGCTCGTTTCTAAACGCACTGATAGGCTCGGATTTAGCGAAAGTGGGTGAACTGGAAACCACCGCCACCATTAATCGTTTTAGCTACGGCGAACCCGATGATCCGGAGCATCCTGTAACTGTTGTATGGGACAATGGTATGCAGACCCATGAGACGCAGGACTTCATGGACTCGCTGCAAGGGCATGACGCCGAGACTTTGAAGAAGGCTGAGGGCATTAACTATCTGGAATTTAGGTTAAAGCATGAGTTGTTGCGCGAAATAACATTAGTAGATACCCCAGGCACCGATGCCGTGGTCGGTGAAGGCGGTGATGAGCATGAAAAAGTAACACAGGCGTTTTTCAATCTAAGAAAAAAGCACCGCGAACAGACGGCAGCCTGTGCCAGTGAGGCTGATGCCGTCATATATTTGGTAGGTGCTGTGGCTACAAACAATGCACGAAAGTTTCTTGATGACTTCCGTGATGCTTCATCTGACTCGTCGGCACTTAACGCCGTGGGTGTACTATCGAAGGTCGATATTGACACGGCTCTCATGGAACGACGGCACGAACAGGCTGACTATGTAGCCAACAGTCTACGCGAACAACTCATCACGGTCATTCCTGTTTCCGCTGGTCTCTATATGGCTGTACGCGATCATCGCAGTGACTTGCCGATGTGGCAAGAAAAACTAAAGACCATACCACCAAAAGCATTTGCCTATTTCATGCAGCAGGAGAGCATGTATCTCACAGAGCGCGATGACGTTATCCGTGCGCTCTATCAAGGTTGCAATGCCACGCCGCTTTCTCTCAAAGAGCGCCAGCAGCTTCGGAGTGGTTTGGTCTGGAGTCTCTTTCGTACCATTGCTACCACTTTATATGAAAGTGCCACACCGGAAGAGGCCATACAGAAGCTGAATGATATTGCCAACATGGACGAGGTACGCAATACCGTTCGTGAACAGTTCTTTAACCGTAGTAAGATTATCCGCTGCTTCCGCATCCTCTCAGAACTGCACGTACTGATAGACCACATTCGCCGCAATGCTTTCTATGAGATGCGCCAGCAATGCCGTCAGCACGAGAAATGGATGCAGTTTGTCAGTACCAGTGCCAACCGCACTGATAGTGCCACTGTCCAGTCACTATTGAAATTCCTAAAAGAACAGTCTAAGACAGAAGCAGACATTAATGCTTTGGAAGAGCAGCTACGGCGCGAACTAATCATCCCTATGGAAGACCTCCAACTCAACTTAGAGAACTATGATGCCGACTACCGTTCGCTGAAGCTGCTACAGTCGTCCCGCAATCAATGGTCTGAAGAGGAATATCAGGAATTATGCCAGCTATTCGGACTTTATGGCGAGCGTTGTATGCCAGCAGGCATGTCAGCCTACGCCCGACAGATGTATTGGCGACAGAAAGCGACAGTGCTGGCCGACAGAAAGATGCGTACTATTGCTGAGCAAGCAGTCAATGTTTATGGAGAAATATAACTAAACCAATGAATAAAATGATTATAAGCTTTTTCAAGAAACTATTCTGTAAAAACGAAGGGATTTATGATGAGACCAACATGCCGCAGAAAGATAGCCCTGTCGTTGATATGCCGCATCAAAAGCTCGTTGAGCCTTTTGAAGGTATAGAGCCCGTCGGTTCAGAAAGCGTGGCGTTTAATGAGCAAAAAGCAATTCACGACCCCTCTCTTACAAATATAAATAAGTCGACGGATGGAGCTCTTGCCCTTAAAGAAAATTTTGAGAAATTGTTAATGGAACAGGCTGAATTAGCAAAAAACTACGATCGACTGGCAGCACAGCTGGAAGGTGACAGCCGCGAGCTATTGCTCGATGTAGTTCAAAAGACCATCGACAGCATGATTCTTGCAGGTTGTAAGCCGATTGTAAACGAACCGACCTACGACATGAGCCGCCACCGTCCAGAGCCCTTTACGCTGGCCGCCCCCGGCACCCCTATCCAACGTACCCTACGCCAAGGCATAGAGTGGCAGGGCAAAGTCTATATTCCAGCTGTTGTTGAACTCTAAGCCCATCTTACTGACATGAAAAAATGTAACCAATGCGGTCAAGAGTTGCCCGATGCAGCCGTTTTTTGTATGTACTGCGGAAAAGTACTTCAGGAAAAAACAACACAAGACTGTCCCCACTGCGGCTGCATGGACCTACCCAAGGAAGCCCTATTCTGTCCCAACTGCGGAAAAGAACTGCAGAAAAGCAACCCCGTACCTCAGCCACAACCATATCTTCAGACCAAGCTGCAACCATCGCAACAGCCTCATCCACAACCGGCGCCCCCCATGCCATTTCCAGAGCCAACCATCAAGGAACGCAATGGACTGCATGTGGGAGACTATTTCTATAACGATGGCACCACATCATCGAAGCTCATTTCAAGCAAGAAGGCTGTTGGCGTGGTATTCTCATTAGAGACAACCGAAGAAGAGAAACGGCACGGTTGGACACACGGGCAGGTTTTTGCTCTTTCTGGCGTTAAAATACAAGTACCAAGAAACTATCCTATACTTGGGGAGCATCTTGAAATGAATAAAGAACTGCACTGGACCAGGGGGTGGAACCATTCAGAGCAGTTGTTCGCAGACAGTGACAAACGGACATTAAGAGAAATCCTATGTGACAAAGACGGCTATCTCAACTCCCTAAATCCCAAAACGGAATCGATAAGTTACGAAGTCTTTTGTGCTGCACGTGCCTTCAACAAAGTTTGGCCAATCCCTAAAGACACTACCAGCGGTTGGTATCTTCCCTCCATAGGTCAACTATATGAAATGATTGTCAATCTGGGTAACATCCCAGTCAACGAGTTCACAACTAAACCTGCATCTTATGGTACAGATGCCAAAGAACAATTGGTCTGTAGAAATCTGCGGATGCATTTCTTAAAGCAGTTAAATCTGTATGGTTTCAGCAGCATTGGATCGGTAAGACATATGGCCAGCAGTTCTGAGTGCGGAAAAGACCGTTGCTGGTACTTCCAGCTTACTCCATCTAACAACACAGATATGTTTATCGACACCATTCCTAAGCATGGCCCATCACTTGAGGTATATCCTGTAGCAGCTTTCTAATGAAATAATTGAATTAAATAATAGTCATTTGCAAATTATTATGAAATACGGACTGATAAAAGTGGCTGCTGCGATACCGGGAGTACGCGTGGCCGACGTGGAATACAACGTACAGCAGATGGAGAACCAGATAGCCCAGGCTGAGGGTAGGGGGGTGGAACTGATTGTCTTCCCCGAGCTTTCGATGACCGGCTATACATGCCAGGACTTGTTCCGCCAACAGCTGCTGCTCGACAAGACCGAGGAAGGCCTGCTGACCCTGCTCGACTTCACCCGCAAGCTCGACATCATTGCTGTGGTGGGGCTGCCCGTACGCATTGGGGCATTGCTCTATAACTGCGCCGCCGTGATACAGCATGGCTGTCTTCTTGGCCTCGTGCCGAAGACCTATCTGCCGAACTACAACGAGTTCTACGAGAAGCGGTGGTTCGCCTCGGCCACCGACCTCATACCTCAGGAGGTCTATCTGGCCGGCAGTCCTGTACAGGTGAGCAACGAGCCGATAGTATTTCGCACCTGCGACGGCGCCTGCTTCGGTATAGAGATATGCGAGGACGTGTGGGCTCCGCTGCCGCCAAGCAACAACTTGGCACTGGCTGGTGCCGACATCATACTGAACCTCTCGGCAACCGACGAACTGATAGGCAAGCACAACTACCTAGTATCGCTGCTGGCCCAGCAGAGTGCTCGCATGATGTGCGGATACGTGTATAGCAGCTGCGGTTTCGGAGAATCAACTCAGGATGTGGTTTATGGCGGAAATGCTCTCGTCTTCGAGAATGGACGACTGATAGCCAAGGGCGAGCGCTTTGCACTGGAGCCACAGATGCAGGTGCAGCAGATTGACCTCGACAGGCTGAGGGCCGAACGCCAGAACAACACCACCTTCCGCACAGCACAGGACGGAGCTTCCGCCCGCTTCGTGGACTGCAAGCCCATCACCCCACGCGACTTTGAGCTGATACGCACTGTGAATCCTCATCCCTTCATCCCCTCGGACGACAAGATGGCTGAGAGCTGCGAAGAAATACTTGACATACAGACCATGGGACTGTGCAAGCGGCTGCAACACACCCACAGCGACAAGGTTGTCATAGGCATCAGCGGCGGACTCGACTCCACTCTTGCACTGCTCGTCGTCGTGCGGGCCTTCGACCGTCTGGGCTTGTCGCGCCGGGGCATCATCGGCATCACCATGCCTGGATTCGGCACCACCGACCGCACCCACCATAACGCCGTGCAGCTGATGAAGCTGCTAGGGGTCAGCCAGAGGGAGATAAGCATTGCAAAGGCCGTGACTCAGCACTTTGAAGACATAGGCCACAACCCGCAGGTGCACGATGTCACCTACGAAAACTCACAGGCCCGTGAGCGCACGCAGATATTAATGGATGTGGCCAACCAGGTGGGAGGCATGGTCATAGGCACTGGCGACCTCTCGGAACTGGCACTGGGATGGTGCACCTACAACGGCGACCACATGTCAATGTACGGGGTGAACGCCGGTGTGCCTAAGACGCTCGTCCAGTATCTCATCCGTTTCGTCAGTGAAGAGTTCAGGGTGAAGGGTGAAAAGCAACAGGAAGACGTTGCGCTGCAAGAAGGAGTCATTGCAGATGCTAATGCCGTGTCAACGTCTAAGTTGTACACGCTGCACACGATACTGAACGATGTCGTCGACACTCCCATCTCACCCGAGCTGACACCTGCCGACGAGAAAGGAAACATCAAGCAGAAGACCGAAGACCTGGTGGGGCCCTACGAACTGCACGACTTCTTCCTCTACTACTGTCTGCGTCTGGGCTACCGTCCTGCAAAGATCTTCTTGCTGGCACAGAAAGCCTTTCGTGGCAGCTATGACGATGATGCTATAAAACATTGGCTGACAACCTTCTGCCGCCGTTTCTTCAATCAGCAATTCAAACGCTCATGCTTGCCCGACGGGCCTAAGGTGGGAAGCGTCAGTCTCTCGCCACGAGGTGATTGGCGTATGCCTAGCGATGCCGTCTCAGCCCTCTGGCTGAAAGAATGCGAAGGACTGTGAACAAGCCTGTCGAAGCTTACGAGGACACGAACATTATAACGAGTTTACAATCTTGTCAAAACGCTCGCTGACATCCACCATCCATTCTGGAAGCTTTTTCATGGCCTGATATACCAGCGCATCTGGCATCTTCTTGTAATAGGCATAGGCCATGGGCCCTGCTATGGCGGCAAGGGTGTCAGCATCGCCACCAAGGGAGATGGCAAGCTTGAGGCAGTCGACGTAGTCTGCTGACTCCAGGAAACAGATGATGGCTGGGCCTACGGTGCCTGGACAGGTGGAGTAGAAGCCATAGCTGTCGTGGAAATCGGCATATTTCTTATTTGACCAATCAGGATAATACCTGTCAAGGATTTGCTCACGAATGAAGTCCTTGTCCTTGCCGTTTTTCAAATGGAAAATAGCGAGGGCTGTGGCTTCTGCCCCTTTGAAACCTTCGGGGTGATTATGAGTGGGCGCTGCCGTCTCGTGGGCCATCCGGATACATTCTTCTTCTGTTGTTGCCAGCCATCCTGCTGATGAGCAGCGCATAGCGGAGCCATTGCCAAGGCTGCGATAGGGTTGGGGCTTATGACTGGCAAACCACGCTTTGAAAGAACTGCTATACCCTGCATGGCGATGCTCATTGGCGCATTTCCACAGATTCATTGTCATGTCGAGGTGGTCTATGAATGCTTCGGCACAGGCGAAGGTCAGCACGGTGTCGTCAGTGAAGTGTGCCCTCGAACTGAACATCTTCACCTTGTCATAGTCTTTGATGCGGCGCGATTTACCTTCGTATGCGCTCCCAGCAATATCTCCGATTGCTTCACTAATCAGGTAATTCTTCATAATTATGGTTGTTGTTTCAAGTGCAAAGATACGACGATTTTCTGAAATAAAGATGTTTTGTGAAATAAAATGCGTTTCGCAAGGCTTGTGGGGGGGATGACGTGTCATTTGCTACTTGTGCATACAGAAAACTTCTGAGTTTAATTCTTGATAAAAACCAAGGTATTAGCTCGGAAGTTTGGTGGAATGAAAAAAAAAGTGTACCTTTGCAACCTGAAAAGTTAATATGTATTATAAAAATCAGGAAACAGGCAGATGATAACTGTAACGAACCTTGCCATACAGTTTGGTAAGAAAACACTCTACAAGGACGTGAACCTGAAGTTCACTAATGGTAATATCTATGGTATAATAGGTGCCAACGGCGCTGGAAAGTCCACCCTGCTAAGGGCTATCAGCGGCGAACTGGAGCCTAACAAGGGGACTATTGAGATGCTGCCAGGTGAGCGTATGAGCGTGCTGGAGCAGGATCACTTCAAATACGATGACTTCACGGTGATGGACACCGTGCTCATGGGACATCAGCCCCTGTGGCAGAACATGAAAGAGCGCGAGGCTCTCTATGCCAAGGAGGAGATGACCGAGGAGGATGGCAACCGTGCCGCAGAACTGGAGATGGCCTTTGCCGAGATGAACGGCTGGGAGGCCGAGAGCGAGGCAGCTCAGCTGTTGCAGAACCTTGGCATCAAAGAAGAGCAGCACTATAGCCAGATGGCCAACATATCTAACAACGAAAAGGTGCGTGTGATGTTAGCCAAGGCACTGTTCGGACACCCCGACAACCTGCTGCTCGACGAGCCTACCAACGACCTCGACCTCGACACCGTGCAGTGGCTGGAAGAATACCTGTCGTCACTGGAGCAGTGTGTGATGGTGGTGAGCCACGACCGCCACTTTCTCGATGCTGTGTCGACACAGACCGTAGACATCGACTTTGGCAAGGTGACGCTCTTCTCGGGTAACTACTCGTTCTGGTACGAGTCGTCTCAGTTGGCACTGCGGCAGGCCCAGAACCAGAAGATGAAGGCTGAGGAGAAACGCAAGCAGCTGGAGGAGTTCATACGCCGGTTCTCGGCCAACGTGGCAAAGTCGAAGCAGACCACATCGAGAAAGAAGATGCTGGAGAAACTGAACGTTGAGGAAATCACACCGTCTACGCGAAAATATCCTGGCATCATTTTCCAGATGGAGCGTGAGCCTGGCACACAGATTCTCGAGGTGAAAGACCTGAAGGCCACTGATGCCGATGGCACTGTGCTTTTCGACAACGTTAATTTTACTATAGAAAAAGGACAGAAGACGGTGTTCCTCAGCCATAATCCAAAGGCGATGACAGCTCTCTTTGAGATCATCAACGGCAACCGCCAGCCTGACCTTGGCGAGTATAAGTGGGGCATCACCATCACGACGGCCTACTTGCCACTCGACAACACCGAGTTTTTCAAAAGCGAGCTGAATCTTGTGGACTGGCTGTCACAATATGGCAAGGGCAATGAGGTGCTGATGAAATCATTCTTGGGGCGTATGTTGTTCCGCGAGGAGGACGTGCTGAAGCATGTCAACGTGCTTAGCGGAGGCGAGAAGATGCGCTGCATGATAGCCCGTATGCAGCTGAAGAATGCCAACTGCCTTATCCTCGATACCCCCACGAACCATCTTGACCTGGAGTCCATTCAGGCCTTCAACAATAATCTGGTGCAGTTCAAGGGAAATATCCTCTTCGCTTCGCACGACCATGAGTTCATACAGACGGTAGCCGACCGTATCATTGAACTGACCCCGAAGGGCACCATCGACAAACTGATGCAGTACGACGACTACATCTATGACGAGGCCATTAAAGAACAGAAAGCCCGCATGTATTTATAAAGTGTGCCATGCAAAACGGCATGGTTTTTGCATTAAGTTGCATAGAACTATAAATTATTGATAGTTATGAAAAAAGAACAAGAAATCAATATTGAAGACGAAGAAACGTTGAATCTGCACAAGGCTGACACAGAGGCTTCTGACAAAACGGCAGATGCCGATGTGGAAGTGGCAGAAGATTCTGAAGTTAATGATGACTCCGACGATGTAGAAGTGGTAGCGGGTGGTGACCCATTGGCCAATGCCCAAGCTGAGATAGAGGAGCTGAAGACCCAACTGCTCTACAAGGCAGCCGAATTCGACAATTATCGGAAACGTATGCTCAAGGAACGTGCCGAGCTGATACTCAATGGCAGCGAGAGAGCTGTGAAAGAACTGCTTCCCGTCCTTGACGACATGGAACGAGCCATCGCAGCAGGTAAGAAAACGGAAGATCCTCAGGTGCTACGCGAAGGCATGGAACTGATATACAATAAGTTCTGGAAAACCTTCGAGAAGTTAGGCGTCACCGTCATTGAGACCGACAACTGCGACTTTAGCACCGACCTTCACGAGGCTGTGGCTCTGGTTCCAGGTATGGGTGATGACAAAAAAGGCAAGATTATCGACTGTACACAAAAAGGATATAAACTAAACGATAAAGTAATCCGTTTCGCTCAAGTGGCTGTGGGACAGTAACGGGGAGTGAAATGTGAAGAGTGAAAAATTTGCTACCGCGATTGAGGTGGTAATAAGAGAAAGTAAATAATGGCACAACAGAAAAGAGACTACTATGAGGTGCTTGGCGTCAGCAAGAATGCCACTGAAGACGAAATCAAGAAGGCTTACCGTCAGATAGCTATCAAGTACCACCCTGATCGCAACCCAGGTGATAAGGCAGCTGAAGAGAAGTTCAAAGAGGCTGCCGAGGCATATAACGTACTGCACGACCCTGAAAAGCGTCAGCAATATGACCAGTTCGGATTCAACAGTCCCTTTGGTGGTGGCGGAGGAGGCTTTGAAGGTTTCGGTGGCTCGATGAATATGGACGACATCTTCTCAATGTTCGGTGACATTTTCGGTGGTCATGCCGGCTTTGGAGGCTTTGGCCGCAGTGCCAGGCCCCAGCAGCACAGAGGCAGCGACTTGCGCCTGAAGGTGCGTCTTACGCTTGAGGAGATAAACCAGGGCGTGACCAAGAAATTCAAAGTGCGCAAAGACGTGCCTTGCACCCATTGTCACGGAACTGGAGCCGAGGATGGCAGCGGCACCGAGACTTGCCCCACCTGTCACGGTTCAGGCGTCATTACCCATACCACACAGAGCATCTTTGGCATGATGCAGACCCAGGGCGTATGTCCTACGTGTCAAGGCCAGGGTCAGGTCATCAAGAACAAGTGTCATGTATGTAGCGGCACTGGTGTGGTGAAAGGCGAAGAAGTGGTGGAAATCAAGATTCCTGCCGGTGTGGCCGAGGGGATGGTGGTGAATGTTCCAGGCAAAGGCAATGCCGGGCAGCGCAACGGCGTCAATGGCGACATCCAAGTGTTCATCGAGGAGGAAGGTCACAACCTCTTCATTCGCGATGGTAATGACCTCATCTATAATCTGTTGCTTGACTTTCCTACAGCAGCCCTTGGAGGCGAGGTGGAAATCCCCACCATCGATGGCCGCACGCTGAAGGTGAAGATAGAAAACGGTACCCAGCCAGGTCGCACTATGCGTCTGCGGGGCAAAGGTCTGCCTGCCGTACAGGGATATGGCTCGGGGCAGGGCGACCTCGTGGTGAACATCAGCGTCTACGTGCCCAAGACCCTTTCGCGTGAAGAGCGTAAGGCTTTGGAGTCGTTCAAGGACAGCGACAACTTCAAGGGCGACCGCCAGACGAAAGAGTCCATATTTAACCGATTCAAGAACTACTTTGCATGAACTATCAGGAAACCGTTGAGTATTTGTTCAGCCAAACGTCGAACTACGAAGTGCATGGTACTCAGGGCTACAAGACAGGGCTTGACACTACGCTGGCCCTCGACGAGCATTTTGGCCACCCACACAAGAACTTCCGTTGCATACACGTTGGCGGTACCAACGGCAAAGGCTCCGTGTCACATCTCTTAGCTGCTCAGCTGCAGGTATGCGGCTATCGTGTGGGGCTCTATACCTCCCCCCACCTCGTGGACTTCTCTGAGCGTATCCGCGTGAACGGCCAGCCTATCCCTCAGGACTATGTGGTGAACTTTGTCAATGCCAATCGTGATTATTTCGAGACGCTCTCGCCCTCCTTCTTTGAGTTGGCGACGGCCATGGCATTCAAGTATTTCAGCGATGCCGACGTTGACATTGCTGTTGTCGAGGTGGGACTTGGTGGCCGCCTTGACTGCACGAATATCATCACTCCCATCCTCTCGGTCATCACTAACGTTTCGCTCGACCACACACAGCTTCTGGGTAATACCCTGGAGCAGATTGCCTTCGAGAAAGCTGGTATTATGAAACCTGGCGTTCCCTGTATTATAGGCTCTACCACGCCCGAGACCCGTCCTGTTTACGAAGCCGTGGCTAAGGAAGTAGGGGCAAAAGTCATCTTCGCCGAGGACGAACCAGTGACGACCCTCATACCATCTCCACCTGGCGATTCACATTATCAGCACTACCGTAACATCTTCGGCATTGAGTTCGCTTGTGAACTCTGCGGTCTCTTCCAGGTGCAGAACATGAACACCCTTGCACACTCCCTTGTGACGCTGATGGATCTGGGCTATCTCTGCACCAGCCGCGACCCCCGCAACAGCGAGAACATCAGGCTCGAACTGAATGAGGCACTGATGAACGTCACCAAGTTGACAGGTCTGCGGGGACGTTGGCAGACGGTGCGTACCAATCCTACCGTCGTATGCGACACAGGCCACAATCCCGGTGCCTGGGAGTACCTGAGTCGTCAGCTGTCAGACGTGAAATGCCGTGAGATGCGCATCGTCTTCGGCATGGTAGAAGACAAGGACGTTTTTACCGTCATGTCGCTTCTGCCCAAGAACGCCACATATTATTTCACCAAGGGCTCTACCAAGCGAGCCTTATCCGAAGCATCGCTGAAAGTCTTCGGCGAGCAGCTCGGGCTGAAGGGTGAATGCTATCCCACTGTGGCCGATGCCTACAATGCGGCCATCGACGGTGCCACGAGCGAAGACTTCATTTTCATTGGCGGCAGTACTTATATTGTTGCCGACTATCTAAAGACTCGCCTATAACAACGCAGTATGAGCATTGAGCAGCAAATAGCCCAGATGCAGCCCATCACGCTTGAAGAAATGAGCAGTGTGAAGCTGATGAACCGCACCGACACGAAGTTTGTGACCACCCTGCCCATGCTGCAACGTCTGCTCGAACAGGCACAAGCCGATTATTATGTCCAGGACATTGATGGCCAGCGCAACATGCTCTATGAAACGACGTACTTCGACACAAGCGACTTCCAGATGTACCAAGAGCACCAGCACGGCCACTGCGGCCGACAGAAGATTCGTTTCCGTACATACGTGAGCTCGAACCTTCAGTTTATGGAAGTGAAGACAAAGAACAATCGCGGCCGAACGAAAAAGAAACGCATGGAGGTGACCGACATGAATCTCAACGACGATGCCAAGCGAGCCTTTCTGGCCAGTCACCTGCGTTATGAAGTGGATTCGCTCCATCCCCACATGCACAATTATTTCCACCGTATCACGCTGGTGAACCGTGGCAAGACCGAACGGCTGACCATCGACACCAGCCTGCAGTTCACAAACATGGTGACTGGCATCCATCGCGACATGGGCCACCTGGTTATTATCGAGCTGAAACGTGACGGTCTGGTCTACTCCCCAGTGCTCCACATGCTACGACAACTGCATATCCACCCCCACGGCTTTAGTAAGTACTGCATGGGCGCAGCTATGACCAACGAGGCCCTGCCCGTGAATCGGTTCAAACAAAAGCTAAGAGACGTAGACAAAATCCTCGTTAGTCGTTTGGAGGGGTGAGTCGCTTGAACGTTTAGGGAAAAACCCTATCCACTCCCCTGAATTTCTATCCCCTCAACCGACTCTCCCCCAAAAACGCCCAAACAACAAACCCCCCCAACCCCCACACAACACAACCCCCCCCACACCAACAACAAAACAACACAACCCAAAAACCCAAAACCCC
>JAILPA010000040.1 GCA_024690505.1 Prevotella sp. | reverse complement strand
CATTTCGTTGAAATCTATCAATTAAAACTAGCCAGTTAGGAACTTGCGGAACTTAAATATTGAGCCCCCTTGTAAAAGTCATTATTTTCAGAATACCCCAAAAGAGTGCTTACACTTTGCTCTGTTCCGTTGGAAAATATGACTTTTTGTTAAGTATAACTCGTTAGTATATACATTATGTGCTATGTTACAGCCGTCAAAAAGACAGGTAAAATTTTGTTAATTACTTTTTCAAGTGGACTCAATTAAATACTTATAAGAATATGAGAAAGCAATGCTATGATTGCTCGCACTGGACGAGGACGACGAATAGCTGTTCCTGACGCCGCCCGCGAATGACAAATTTTGGGGCGAAATGAAAAAAAACTGCATTTTTTTCTTCGTGTTTCAATTGTTTTTGCTACCTTTGCAGCCGGAAAAGGCAATCTGGTGGCTGATGCCGCCAGATGCAAGGGAATCCGGTGAGAGTCCGGAACTGTACCTGCAGCTGTAATCTCCATTAAAGAGGTCTGCTTGTATGACGCCACTGAGAGATCCCCTCCACTCCCCCTGAAGAGGAAGAGTAAACAACCTCCCAGCAGGGAGGCTTGGGGTGGGACATTCTCGGGAAGGTAAAGCAGACTGGGGAAAGTCAGAAGACCTGCCGTATGCGAGAGCAGAGCTAAGCTTGCTTAAGCTATGCCGAGCACGCGCAGGGCTCGACCAAAAAGGTCAAGACCTGCCGTCCTTTCACTTTTAGCACGCTCAGGAACAAGCGTAGCGATAATGATTATTGTGGTGAACATGAAGAAATGCCTTGTTGGGCTGGCTTTGTTGTGCGTGGCCCAGACTCAGATGGCTCAAGACACTCTGAAATCGGACTCGATTCAGGAGGTGGTAGTGACAGGCACTGGTACCCGGCACCTGCTGAAGAATGCTCCCGTTCAGACGGAGGTCATCACGAGCAGAATGCTGAGTCAGTATGGCGGCAAGAGCCTGGAGGACATCCTTGCGGGCCTTACTGCTTCGTTTGCCTTCAACGAGGGCGACATGGGCAGCCAGATGCAGCTCAACGGTCTCGGCAATAGCTATATCCTTGTGCTTATCGACGGTAAGCGCATCCATGGCGACGTGGGTGGTGAGAACGACCTGGCGCTCATCGACCCGCACAACATCGAGAAGATAGAGCTGGTGAAGGGGGCCCAAAGCGCACTCTATGGCAGCGATGCGATGGCGGGCGTCATCAATATCATCACGAAGAAGCATACCGAGGCTGGTGTCTATGCCGACAACAGCACGCGCTACGGCTCGCACAACGATTTGCGCCAGCACAACAGCGTGGCGCTTGCCTTCGGACGTTTTGCCTCGCAAACCAACTTCCAGCTGCAGCGTAGCGACGGTTGGCAGAACACTGCCGAAGAAAGGGCTGAGGGCGTGGTGCTCACCGACAGCAAGAACAAGACGGTGAACAAGTTTCGCAACTGGCAGCTGGCGGAGCGTCTGACCTATCAGCCCATGCCTGGCATGGAGCTCTATGCCGAGGGCTCCTACTACAAGAAGAACATCATGCGCCCCCGCAACGGAAGTCATCCCAGCTGCGATGTCTACACCTACGACCTGCGTTACAACAATGCCTCGGCTGCCGTTGGCGGCAAGTGGTATCTGGATGGCGGAGAGGGGGCTTTGGACGGTGGAAAACGCAACTACCTCACGCTCGATGTTGACTGGAACAAGCACGCCTACTACTACGACTATACCGCCCGCCACTACGACTGGGTGCTGCTGAGGGGTGAAGAGTATGGTGACCAGAACGGAGAGTGGTTCTCGGTGGCCATGTTGCCAGGGCAAAGCAAACTGCAGAGCGACCAGCAACGAGCTATGGCGCAGATGAAGGGCATCTTCTTCCTGCCCTACGAGAACACGCTGAATGCTGGTGCTGAGTATCGCTACGACTACCTGAAGGCCCCTGAACGCACCGAGACGGGGACTGCCAGCGACTGGACGTCGGCGCTCTACGTGCAGGACGAGTTCAACCTCTTGAAATGGATGAACATCACGGCAGGGCTGCGTCTGGTCGATAACCGCAACTTCGGCTTCCGGCTGACGCCCAAGGTCAGCACTATGCTCTCTGCCGGCGACTTCCGTTTCCGCCTGGGGTGGAGCCAGGGCTTCAAGGCGCCTACCGTGAAGGAGCTGCACTACCGCTACCTGCACCTGATGGGCAGCAGCACCTTTTTCAATTTAGGCAACAGAGACCTCGACCCGCAGACCAGCAATTACTACTCGGCCAATGCCGAATATCGTGGCCGAAGATTCACCGCTGCCGTCACCGGCTACCTGAACAAGCTCGACCAGATGATTGCGCTGGTGAATGTGCCCGAGGGCGAGATTCCTGCCGGCGTCACCACTGCCTACCTGGGCGACGGTAGTAATAAAGTACAGGCGCGTATGTATAAGAATATGGACGACGCGCGTACATGTGGACTCGATGTCACGCTGTCGTATAAGCTGATGGCCGACCTGACGCTGAACGCTGCCTACAGCTATCTCGACACCAAGGCCCACCTCTACGACGAGCACGAGGACCGCATGACCACGGTCGTCATCGATGGCACGGCGCATCACAAATGGAGCGCATCGGCCCTATACAGCCACACCTTCAGTCCGTGCTACAAGCTGGGGGTGAGCCTGTCGACGCGTGGCAGCAGCACGCGCCACTATCAGAACAACGGCAATGGAAAGGGCTACCAGATATGGCGCATCAACACCACCCACGACCTGGGACGCTCAGGCAAGATGCTGGCCTACAGGCTAGAACTGGGCGTGGACAATATCTTCAACTACGTAGACCGCACCATGCACCCCTACCACTTGGGCAACAACACGTCGGGCACCACGGTGCACGCCACGCTCAGCATTAAGTTCAATTATGGAAAGAAAGTAAAGAACAATACCGTTTTATCCACTAAACATAATTCAAACAATGAAGAAAATTCTGATTAAGAACGAGCAAAGCAAACGGTCTTGCTTTGCCGAGCGTGGAGGATCTCGAACGATGTTCAAGATTCAGTCTTTCATCCTGGCTGCCGTGGCTTTTGCACTGGTAGCCCCCGTGTTCACTGCTTGTAGTGACGACGATGACGACACGAAGGCCAACCTCGTGTCAGAGTATGAAGTAAACGACCAGATGGTCGCTGCCCAGAAGGCAAAGTCGAAGAAGGACGTTGCCGTGCTGCTGGTGGCCTTCGGCTCTACCTGGAACAATGCCTTCTTGGCCTTCGATGCCACCAAGGCTGCATACGAGAAGGCCTTCCCCAACGCCGACGTCTACGTCAGCTTCTCCAGCGACATCTGCATCAACCGTGCCAGTGCCGGTGAGAACACCGATGACAATGGCAAGATTGTGAAGCGCGACTACTACGAGCCCCGCTATCTGCTCCACGCCATCGGTGCTGCCAAGTACAGCAAGATCTATGTGCAGTCGCTGCAGGTCATTCCCGGCGAGGAGTTTGCTGCCGTGGTGGCCAGCGTGAAGAAGTTTATGAACAACGGCTACATCACCAAAGCCCATCTTGACGACGAATATCTGGCAAAGCTGGCCAAGGACGAGGCCATCTTCCTGGGTATGCCTCTGCTCAACGACCCCGAGGTTGACGTGCCCGAGGTGGCTAGGCAGCTGAACGCAGTCTATGCTAACGAGACCAAGCAGGGCGTAGTGGCCTTTATGGGTCACGGCAACCCCAACAAGTACGACACCTTCAAGGCCAACATCCGCTACACACAGCTGGAGGGGGCTCTGCAGGCATACAGCCCCAACTACTTCGTTGGAACTGTGGACATGGAGGACAACTTCAAGCAGGACGTGATGGCACGTATGGAGGATAAAGGCATCACAAGCGGCAAGATCTATCTGCACGCTCTGATGTCGATTGCCGGTGACCACGCTCACAACGACATGGCAGGCGAAGGTGATGAGTACTGGCACCCGATGAATCCCGAGAGCGAGGAGAATAGCTGGTTCGAGTTCTTCGGCCATAAGGGCTATGAACCTGTGGTGCCCGTTACAGGCAACCACCCGCAGGGCCTTCTGGAACTCCCCGGTGTGCTGAATGTCTGGATTGACCATACGAAGAACGCCGAGTTCCTGGAGGATGCTTATCACAGCATGTATCCTGAAGAGTAAGCAGCATAGGACTATTGAAAGACCTGAAAGCAAAAGAAAGCCATCGCTCTGCGGTGGCTTTCTTTTGCTTTCTCAGTGTCAAGTGGTTGCTTCGTTGCCGTGGCTGTTGATGGGCTGCTCCAGGATGAAGCGGCAACCGTCGTGGTAGTCGGCATCGAGGACGAGGTCGCCGCCCAAGTTCTGGGCGTGGCGCTTGGCAAGGGGCAGTCCCAGTCCGAGCCCTTCGGAGAGGTCGTCGATCTTGCCAAAGAAGGTGAACATCCGCTCGCGGTCGGCATCGGCAATGCCTTCTCCTGTATCCTCGATAATGAAGTGAACCACGTCGGTGTCCTTTGACCTGGATAGGCAGATGCGTACGGCCACGCGCTGACCATCGGAATACTTGGCGGCATTGTAGAGCACCTCTCTCAGGCTGAGCGAGAGGTAAAGGCGGTTGGAGGAGATGCAGAAGTCATCGGGCACCTCGGTGAAGAACTTGATGTCGAGGTTTGGGTATTGCTTGTTGATGTATTCAATCGTATCGCGTGCCACGCTGTTGCACGGCACCATGTCGCGCTTGTGACTTCTCAGCTCTTCTGAGAGACCCGTGTCGGAACTGTCGAAGAGCATCAGCACCAGGCGCCTGAGGAGGAATGTGTTGTGGCTCATGGTGTTGGTGATGGTCTTCAGTTCCTCCTCCGACAGGAGTTCTGACGGCGAGGCTTGCTGGGCTTCGTTACTTAGAATCTGTGCAAAGCCCATGATGATGTTCAGCGGCGTGCGTATTTGGTGCGACACGTTCTGAATGAAGGCCGTCTTCTGCCGGTCGGCCTCCTGTGCCAGTCGGGTGGCTTCCGCCAGTTCCTCGTTTACCTTTCTTGTCTGTTCGGTGGTGTCGCGCACACTGTCTATGTGGAAGTTCAGCGACTGCAGCATGGTGGCGAAACTATTTTGCAGACGGCCCACTACATCCTCGCGCTCACTGTGGGGGATGTCCACCTGCATGTTGCCGGCGGCGATGCTCTGAGTCTTCTCGAGTAGCTGGCCGAGTGGGCGGATGGCGTGGGCAACGTATCTGCGGCAAAGCAAGAGGATGACCAATAGTCCGAAGATGAGCAGTGGGACGACCAGGTAGCTCAGCTTGTGGTAGTCTGCCAGCACGTCGCTGTCGGGGCATATCAGGGCGAGGCTCCATCTGGTGCCAGGCACGGGTTGGTAGCATACGAGGCACGGCTTGCCGTCGATGTTGACAGACATGTTGCCCGTTTTTCCCTTGGTCATCTCATGTCCCAGGGCTATGAGGTCGGCATGGTCGCTCGGGTCGGCTCCGCTGAAGATGGTCTGGTGGTAGAGACGCGAGACATCGGGGTGTATGTAGTAGCGTCCCTCCTCGTCGACCATGACAAAATAGGAGTGAGGATAGGGCTTCTCGTCCGCCATGACTTTCGAGAGCTGTAGGAGTGACATGTCGGTAGATATGATGCCCACCAGACTGCTGTCGGGCCGGTGCAGTGGCCTACTGTAAGAAGCCAACAGCCCCTCGATGGTGAGGGCCAGCGAGTCTGCCTCGTCGAAGTAGACCACCCAACATGCCTCGTCGTTGCGACGGGGCTCCTTGTACCATACCTTCTCGAAATACTCGTATTCTTCTTCCACAACGGTGCTCACCTCGTCAATTCCCTGCTTGATGCTCCCCTCGGTTGCCGTTGACTCTCTGACGGAATAAGCCGAGAAATGGCGTCCGTAATCCTCGAAGACGTAGGGCTCGGTGCTGACCGAGCAGCCGTCGATGTGGGGATTGAAGAGCACCAGTCGGTGGGTGATGGCCAGCAGCGAGTCGGGATGCATGTTCTCCTCCACAAGCCAGGAGTAGGCCTTCGTAGCCGTCTCGATGGCGTTGAGATGTCGTGAGAGTTGTTGCATGGTGGCGTTGAGCACGCTTTTGGCGTGACCTACGGCTTCGTTGCGTATGATGAAGCGCGACTGGTAGAACAGCACCCCCAGTGACAGAACGAAGATGGGAATGGCAAGAATGAGTATGCCGATGCTGAGCTTCGATGACAGGCTGCGTGCAGGGTGGCGCAGACGTGACACGGCTGATTTACGCAGGTTACTCATGGGCATCCTCCTTTCTTGTCGGTTCCGTCAGCGATGCTTCTGCACGTACCGTCTCCTCATCGGAAATGTTAATAAGGTCGTTCAGGAGATCGGTGATGGTGTCGCCGTTCTGTTGAATGTCATCGGCCAAGGCCTCGATTTG
>JAILPA010000032.1 GCA_024690505.1 Prevotella sp. | reverse complement strand
GGCTACCTGACGCGTCTGCCCGATGCCGAGCAACAGAAGCGGAGTGGCGGCGGTGGCGTGTACTATCACCTCTCCTACTGGGGCCGTCCGCACGACTATCTCTGGCTCACCACCACCCTTCCCGGACTGATCTACTCGGAGATGAAGACCGCCTACGACCACAACTGCCGCAAGCTGTGGATTGCCAACGTTCACGACCCAAAGGTGGCGGCCTACCAGCTGGAGCTGTTCCTCGACATGGCGTGGGACATCAACAGCATCACCGCCGATGCTAACCATTGCCCACGACTTACGTCCCAGTCCACGGCGCTCACCATCGAGCAGCACCTGGAGCGCTGGCTCAGCTGCCAGTTCGGCCCACAGGTGGGACAAGCCATCTTCCCCGCTATGCGCGAGCTGTATCACCTCCACGCCATCCGCCGACCAGAATTCATGGGGTGGACGCAGGTGGAACTCGACAAGAAGCAATATCCCGGCGGCAAGTCCGTGCCCAGCCAGACCGAGTTCACGCTGGATGAAGGCTATCGGCGCATGGAAGCCTTTGCACGCATCGAGGCCACCGTCGAGACATGGCGCCCATTGGTGCCCGCCGAGCGCCAGGATGCCTACTTTGCCCATGTGCTCTATCCCGTACATGCCGCTGCCGCCATGACGCGCAAGATGCTCGCCCCCGACGCTGAGAGCCGACAAGCCTACGACGAGATACAGCAACTGACAGCCCGCTACAACGCCCTGTGCGATGGCAAGTGGCGCGGTCTCATGTCGGCTTCCCCGCGTGCCCTGCCCGTCTTCGGCCAGGTGCGCACCAGCTTCTCCCAGTCCTCGCCTGCAGGCAGTTATGTTGCCCGCAACGCTTCCCAGTTCTGTCATGCCACGTCCGGCTGCAAAGTCATCCCGATGCTGGGCCACTCGATGCAGGCCGTGACCCTGACAAAAGGCGACACGCTGACCTACGAGTTCGACAGTCCGCAGGATGGCGATGCCGTGCTATACACCGCCATGATTCCCACGCAACCTAGCGACCGTGGCGACCTGCGCTATCAGGTGTGCCTTGACGGCACTTCCGCCACCATCTCGCTCAAGACGCCCTACCGCTCAGAGCGCTGGAAGCAGAGCGTGCTGCGCGGGCAGTCGCTGAATGCCACCCCCGTCCGTCTGACGAAAGGGCGTCACCGGCTCCTCATCACAGCCCTCGACTCACACATTATTGCCGACCAGTGGATGATAGACTTCTGCCCCGACCGCAAGTTCTACGTCATCCCCCAGGCCTATCACCAGCAGCAGCATCATCAATGAACATATATCAAATACAATTTGCACGCATAAAATAATCCATTTATTATCCAACAATTATCTAACGTTTTTATGAAAGCTAACCTTATTGAACAGGCTTATGCAGTAGCCAAAGAACGCTACGCAGCCATTGGCGTCGACACCGACGCAGTACTTGACCTCCTCCAGAAGCAGCAGCTCTCACTGCACTGCTGGCAGACCGACGACGTCGTAGGCTTCGAGCGCAACGAGGCCCTCTCAGGCGGCATACAGACCACGGGTAACTATCCCGGCCGTGCCCGCACCATCGAAGAGGTGCGCCAGGACATCGAGTTCGTGAAGACCCTGCTCGGCGGCAACCACCGTCTGAACCTGCACGAGATCTACGGCGTCTTCGGCGGCAAGTTCGTCGACCGCGACCAAGTGGAGGTGAAGCACTTCCAGAGCTGGATTGACTGGGCCAAGGAGAACAACATGAAGCTCGACTTCAACTCGACCTCCTTCTCGCATCCTAAGAGCGGCGACCTCTCGCTCTCGAACCCCGACAAGGGCATCCGCGACTTCTGGATTGAGCACACCAAGCGCTGCCGTCGCATCGCCGACGCCATGGGTAAGGCTCAGGGCGACCCCTGCATTATGAACATCTGGGTACACGACGGCATGAAAGACATTCCCGTGCAGCGCAAGAAGTATCGTGAAATCCTGGCCGCCGCCCTCGACGAGATCATGGAAGAGAAGCTCGATGGCGTGAAGAACTGCTTCGAGGCCAAGCTGTTCGGCATCGGCCTGGAGAGCTACACCGTGGGCAGCCACGACTTCTACACAGCCTACTGCGCCACCCGCAAGTGCATCTACACCCTCGACACCGGCCACTACGAGCCCACTGAGAACGTCAGCGACTTCGTCAGCACCCTGCTGATGTACGTGCCCGAGCTGATGCTCCACGTCAGCCGCCCCGTACGCTGGGACAGCGACCACGTGACCATTATGAACGACCAGACGCTCGACCTCTTCAAGGAGCTCGTACGCGCCGACGCCCTCGACCGTGCCCATGTGGGTCTCGACTACTTCGACGCCTCGATCAACCGCATCGGTGCCTACATCATTGGTAGCCGCGCCACTCAGAAGTGTATCCTACAGGCCATGCTCGAGCCGAAGGCTCTGCTGCGTCAGTACGAGGACAACGGCCAGTACTTCGAGCGTCTCGCCCTGATGGAGGAGGCCAAGTCGATGCCGTTCGGTGCTGTCTACGATTACTTCAACCTGAAGAACAACGTGCCCGTGGGCGAGGAGTTCATCGCTGCCATCCAGCAGTACGAGAAGGACGTCACTTCGAAGCGATAAACCGAAGGTCAGACACTACAAAGAAGATGTCGCAGGTGCACCCCCATGTCGGGGACAGCACCAGCGGCATCCTCTTTTTTATTCATGATCCGCATATTGAGAAGATATCTTCATCTATCTACATGGCAACGCGTTGCCCGCATTGCCGCGGAAAACTATCGGCCAGCCTCCGGGGGGGGGATGAAAGATGAAATGATGAAATGATGCAAATGATGAAATGATGAAATGATGCAAATGATGAAATGATGCAAACACCCGAGGTATACCCAGTATTAGGTGTTGGGTGTTGGGTGTTAGGGTATATCCTCGGGTGTTTTCATTTTCAAGCTACACGCCTATGGGCGGTGTGCTTTCATCTTCGTACATTTGCCAGGCTTTGTAGATATCGGCCATGGTGCCGTCCTCCAAGTAGCCGTTTTCCACTTTTGCCATCGCGGCCACGAGGGCACAGATGCGCAGGCCGTTCCATTCCAGCTCTTCGTCGGGCTTCACCTCAATCTCGCGACATACACGCTCGATATATTTCGCAGCTGTAGCGTCGGGACACCAGCGGTTGATGATGCCACGCACCGTACGCAGACCGTATTTTGTAAAATAGCGGTGCAGCAACTTCACGGCCGCCCTTAGACCATAAACTCGGGTCTTAAACATCACGAAGTGAGTATCCAACTGCTTCTCGCGGGGCAGAGCACCCTTGTATAACAGCGTTGTCTCGGTTCTGATGATGTTCAGGGGATTGTTGTTGCGGTAGCCCCTGGATCTACCTTTGTTTTCTACTTTTTTCATTCGGGTATTTCCTTGAATTGTTTAACATAAGTTTTTTTGTCAGTCTTTTTGACGAGCCCGTCTATCCCCCATCTTCTGAGAGTTTCACCTGCTCTATTTACGTCCTTTGCCAGGCCATTTTCAACAAGAATTTCGGGTGTGAGTTCTGAAGGCAGCGCCTTGTATGCCTCCCTTATTTTCCAGCTTCGCCTCCGTGGCACAAAACTCTTCTTCTCGTTCTCCAGCGCATCCATGACCAGCTGTCCGAAGAAGTGCATCTGTGCCATGAGCGCCCAGTCGCCGATGAGACGGGCAAACTCAAGGTCGCTGTCGGTCACCTCAAGGGGTTCGCCCTTGATGGCCTTGTCGAGCTGCCGCATCACGATACGTACCAAGGTGTAGCGCATCATTATGAGCGGTATGCGCTTGCGGAAATAGTCCAAACACAGGTCTTCCTCCAGGGCGGCATCCTTGGCCAGCTGCGCCTCGTACTGGTAGCAGAAGTCCACAAGGCGCTCGGCTTTCAGCTCGCCCTTTATCTGCTCCAGCTTCAGGCCGACGCTTCGTAGGAAGCACTCGCGGTCGTGGTCGCGGTAGGCCTTCCGGCGGGCTATCATCGCAAAGTCGTTGGAGGGCATGAGGAAGAGTACCAGTCGCGTTGCCAGACCATCGAGCACCGTCGAGGGACGGATCTTGCGGCTCATGGCATCGGGGGTGCCTGTCACGACCTGGTTCCAGTTTACCTGGATGATGCCGTTCACGCTCTGGTCGTTGGCGTAGTCCACACCTGCCACCTCGTTCTGGAACGACTTACACTCCAAGTCGAGCTTGCCCGCCCACGAGCCTTGCTGAGCACGAAGGGCCGTGGCCAGTTCGGCCTCGCAGGTGTAGCAATGGAGGTGCATGGGCTGTCCGTCGGGGCCAATGGCCGAGGGGTCTACAGCATCGGTGAGACGGCGGTAGAGCATGGCATTGCTAATGGTCGACGGCACATAGCGGATGACGGGGTGCTGCTGTTCGGGCGCTTCTGCCTTCGCGTTTTTCGAGCTGGCGGCACGCTTCTTCATCTCCTCCTTGTATTGGCGCTCCCACTCGCGGCCTACGCGGTCGGAGGCCATCATGGGGGCCATCAACAAAGCATCCATCTGGGGCACGAAGCTCTTGCCGCTCGCGGCGCTGCCCACGATGTAGACGAGGAACGAGAGGCGGTAGTCCTTGCCGTCAAAGTGCTCCCACCAGCAGCGGGTGAGGTACGAGCCCATCATGGCTCCTGCTGCAAGAACTCCTGCAAGTTTGTGCTCGTCAGGGAGAGGGGCACACGCCTCACGGAATCCCGGGGAGTCAGCCAGTAGAGGCTCCAATCTATGCCACCATGCCTGATAGTCGATCTGAGCTTGCGCACGAGGCTTGCCGTCATCTTCGGGTCGAGGCTGCTGTATACCAAGAGCCTCCAGCACGGGCGTGAGCCGCTTCGGGATGGACTGCCACATCTGTTTGGTGCAAGCACTACTTGCAATATTGGCCAGCTCATTTTCTCCCCGCTCGTCGGCAACTTCTCTACCCACACTTGACTCCGCAAGCACTCGCGTGAGTAGCTGTGGGTCGTTGTCGCAGATATAACGGAGGTCGCCAGCCAGCTTGAGCAGTGTGCGGTGACGGTCGCCCACACCCGGCTTGCCTCCATTGCAGGCGAACCATTGCTCTGTGATTTCCTTCCAAGTCTTTCCATGGTAGCCCTCCTTTAGTCGTGCCAAAAGCTTACTATCTTCTGAAACTGTCGACTGCTCCATTGCTGCACGTGGTGCTCCAGCAGCTCTTCCGAGCGTACTATCAGCAGGGCTGGAAACGCTATGACTGCCAGCAGCAGAAGCAGCAGCGTTCTTGTTGCAAGAACCAAGGGGTTCGCTATGGCCCCCACGATACAGAGGACCGAATTTTTGATCATATTCAGGGTTTTCATAGGTAAACAGTTTTTCTTTGTTAATAAACAGGATGTCGTTGAATCCGGGGCAGAAGGAGCAGCGAGCTGCGTCCTTGCAGGCAGCATCTGGCTCCACGCCGAGTTGAGAGGAAAGCCACAGCTGGTTGTCGGCCAGGTTGCCACGCTCTTCCGATGCTTCGCCGTCCCGTCTCCTCTCCCTTGTAGGGGAAAGGCTACGGGTAGGCGAGCTATGCTCGGGAATGGGGCCGGTGGTGGGGTGAGTATCTTCTTCTTCGTTAGCGGGGATATTAGAGGCCCCACCCCTGCCCCTCCCCTTGGATGGGAGGGGAGTCTTGCGGGATGCTATGGCTACGATACGGAGGCCGCGACCAGATGGGGTGATGTGCACCAGCACGATGCCCAGGCTTTC
>JAILPA010000031.1 GCA_024690505.1 Prevotella sp. | reverse complement strand
CTTTCTGTCTTCCGCTCTTGACGACCCGGGGCGATGTCAGCCGGATGGGCATGGGCGCGGCGAAAACCTCGTCGAAGGCGGACCACATCCCCGCTACCGTCGCATACAGGTTCTCCGGTCTGGTCTGCACGTTTAACTCCATGCGCAGCCGCCTTGCCCTTTCGCCTAAAGGCAGACGGTCTGTCTCTGCCGTATAAGGGAGTGAAAAGGGGATGGCGCCATTGCCGCCGGACTTGAAGTGGAATATAGGGCGCAGGTCGGCGGGAATGTAGCAGACAATCTCCTTCTGCCCCACGTCGTAGCGCTGGCGGATGACCCGGCCTATGACGGCGTTCAGGACTGGTATCACAGAGCTGCCGTTCTCGCGGGCAAAGGCAAGGATCGGCCCCAGCGGCAGGTCGATGTCGATGATGCGCTGCCGTGTGGTTCTGCTGCTGAACAGCGTTTCCGGCAGATGGAAGATGTCGTGCTCCTGCGGGATATACTTGCCCTCGGGCTCTCCCGGTGCGCCTCCCTGCAGGATGTACTCGTGGCATGGGAAAGTGTCGCTGCTGTCGGCAGCAGGCCGGTTGTCGTCATCCTTGCCGCAATAGAACGACAGGATGGTATTGAGGAAGGCGCAGATAGACCGCATGTCGGCAAGTCCGTGGAACACATGGAGCGTGAAGTGCCTCTCGCCGTACGATGCATAGAGCATCAGGCCCTCGGTCTCCTTGGTGCCGACGCGCCGGGGCTTTCCGTCCTCCTTTACCAAGGTGACCTGCTCCACCCCGGAGGTCTCCACGAGGAATCTCCGGCCCACGATGACCGGGCGGGCGCTGAAATTACGGTGTACCCTCAGGGCGCTCAGCACTGCCGCCCGCAACTCATCGGGGCGCACGTCCTGCATCAACTCACATTCCACTTTTATCACCGTGGCCCGCTTGCCGGAGCGGAACCAGTAGAATATCTCATCAAAAAAATACAGTTTCTCCATTTTGTTTCTTCTCTATTGTTATTCCACCTTCGTCAGGTGGGCAGTGATGGTGTAGGTTGAGCCGTCGGCGCGGCGGTGGAGGGCTTTAGAAACCATCTTGCCGTTTTCGTAGGATACGATTTCCCAGTTCTCGCGCCGGTCTATCCCTGCGTCACTCTTCTGCCAACGGAAGCAGAACAGCGGACCGTCGGCGAAGTATTCGGAGTAGTCGGTTTTCTCTTCCACCCACTGCCCGTCGATAAGGTCGTAGAAGCTGCAGGTGCCGTCGGCACGATACAGTTCGCGATAAGGCTCAGAAGATTCGTGTTCTGGGTCGTCGCTGGTGAAGTAAATATCCCAGAGGCCGATGACGGTCTCGGTGTAATCGGCTTCTGTCTTGGTGAAGTGCTCCTGACGCGGGCCGTAGGTGGCGGTCACCTGACCGTCCTTCGAGAGGGTGGTCCTGGCGGTGAAGCGCAGGTCACTGCCGCTGACGGTGACACCGGTCAGTTCCACCACCGATGTCACTCCGTCGGCCAGTTGTGATGTCAGCGTCACGTTGTTGCCACTGACGGTCACATCGGTCACCTGATTGTAGGCCCACACGCCGCTCTCTGTCATTGACATGCTGTAGTAGCCCTTCAGCGCGGAACCGTTCTTTTCAAAAGTATAGACCGACTTCATGTCAGTCGTGACCGCCTCCCCGTCGGTGTCGGTGTGAATCCACTTGCCCAGCACTTTCTCGGCCAGGCCGTCGTCTACTGCGGGGTTGTCATCATTGTTAGAACACGATGTGAATACACTTGCAGCGCTTATGGTGAGGATGGCGGCGAGCACCCAATTCAGAACCTTTTTCATTGTTGTTTTTTAAAAGGGTTATACCTATATATAATAATGTGATAGAATTTGGTTACTCGCTCTGCTGCTGATAGGTTCCGAAGAGGGTCTGGACGTACTGCAGCAACTGGCGCACCACGATGATGCTCTGCTGCATCGGCTCGGCGGCGTGATCAATGATGTTGATGCCGTAGGTGACGGACTCGGCGTCGAGCAAATCGGTGAGGGCAACGTAGCCGTTCTCGTCGGCGAAGTTAAATGCGGGCATCGTCCAGTAGTCTACACCGAACTTGCTGGTGACGAGCTTCATGGGAATCTGCTGGTTCACGCCCTTACAGGTCATCTCGGCCTTGATGAGCGCGTTCAGCTGCTGCGTGTATTGGTCGATGGTCTGTTGGTCAGCATAGTTGCGGCGGGCTGAAGCGGAAGCGCGTGCCAGTTCCAGTGCCTTCGTCATGTCGCTGATGCTGAGTGTGGTGGTCAGGTCGTCGAGCAGTGTGAGCTTGGCCTCGTCGAGGTTGCGCGTGGTCAACCAGGCTGCAAGCAAGTCGAGAAGAGACGATGTCGAAGTGAACTGCGACAGGTCGAGGTTGGCCAGTCCACCCTCGGCATCCCTGCTCTGCTTCATGGTCAGATCAATCATGTTGCGACCATTCTGGCTCCAGCTGAACGCATAGTTGCCCGTGTAGTCCTCCCTATTGTTGGCGATGGAGAAGTTGACGGTTGTCTGGTCAGCTTTTTCGTTCAAGCTTGGTACAGCCTGGAAATTGGAACTGACAGATCCACTGACGCTCCATGTATCGCGGCTCAACAGGGCGTATTCATGTCCTGCAGCAACATTGACATAATTCTGGAACGAGCCAGAGAAGCCGTCCTCCCACGTGCCAGTTTGCTTGTCTGAGATAGCGAACTGGAACTCTGAGGGCATGAGGAAGACGATGGCGAGTCCCTCCTGCTGTCTTGAGGCATGTACGAATTTGAAACTCTGGTCGCCACTAGCCTTGAGCGACACCTTGTAAATGCCAGTTTCGTACTGCTGTGTCAGGACATTCCATCCATTGAGGATGACTTCGAAGTCATCGGCCTCCACCACGTCGAAGCCAGTTCCTTCGGCATTCATCGTGAAGCGGTAGTTGAATTCGGTGAAGTCAACGGTGCCATACATCTGGTAGCCCATCTCTGACAGCTCACTTCCCTCCTCCACGGGCTTCACACTCTGCTGCATCTTCTGTATGAAGGCGTTGAGGACCGCCTTGTTAAAATCAGGGTTGTTGAGCACGTATTGGTTAAAATACAGGTTCAGGGTATTGGCCGCCGTCCACGACCCGAAGTTCAGGTTCTCCGCCAAATCCTTCATCGTAGCCCTAGTGTGCTGGATGAACTCCGTGCGGTTCCTCTTCGCCTGCTCCTGGGCGGGGTTGTCGCCGTTGTCCGACGTACACGCCGTGAAGGCCGTTGCGCCGCTTATGGTGAGGATGGCGGCGAGCACCCAGTTGAAATACTTTTTCATAATTGCTTTCCTTTTTTTTATCCTATGTACTGCATGATGATGTCGGCGATCTCCTCCTCTGTTTTGTCATCGGCGGTGATGACGAGCTGGTAGTTGCGGGTGTCGTAGCGCGAGGTGCCGGTGTACTTCTTCACGTAGTTCTCGCGCATCTT
>JAILPA010000167.1 GCA_024690505.1 Prevotella sp. | reverse complement strand
CAAGTTTCTAAAGCTGCTACTATTATGATTGTGAATAAGTTACCGACCCCACCCCTGCCCCATTCCCGAGCATAGCTCGCCTACCCGTAGCCTTTCCCCTACGATGGGAGGGGAGTGCCATGCGGGGGGAACGCCATGCGGCTTGCTATCAAACGAACAGGGCGGTAGCCGCTCCCCTCCCATCGTAGGGGAGGAGCAGGGGTGGGGTCGGTAACTTATTCACAATCATAATAGTAGCAGCTTTAGAAACTTGAATAAGTATTTAATAATTCAAAGATATATACTTCTTCGATCTACTTCAGTTCACTTTCGCGTTGGTATTGTCATCTATGCGTCATATCAGATCTTTCACTTGTCTTGTTCTGCTATTCAAAACATGCATAATCATCAACGACACGGCAAAGATAAGCATAAAATCTGAGAACGCCACTCCTATTGGGGAAGAATTTTTCATGTAAGAGAACTTTTTTCCAGATATTTAGGTTCGTTCATTGTCAAAGTCTGGGGCTTCGATGTAGGTCAGAGGGTTATCAAGGCGCGAGACTGCCGGTCATCTGTTGTGGCGATGATGGGGCTTAGCAGGACAATGAACCATGCAAGACTGCATTTGGTGCTGAATTTTCTTTACATCGATATTTCTTCAAAAAGGAAAGGACAGCTTCGAGGACGGAAAAGTACCGCTTTTCGGGTCAAGAAGCTGTCCTTTTCCACCCTCAAAGCGGTGCTTTTCCAAAAATCCCGTCGTACGGCATTTTCCAAGAATTAGAATTTTCCTGACATTCTACCTGCCCAACCAGGCTGTTGCGATATTTAGCGGACAGCAATAATTAGCTATATGCCATTTCGTGAACACCCTTGACGGCTCGGCCGCTGGGGTCGTTCATATTGCGGAATGCAGCATCCCATTCGAGGGCGATGGCTGTCGAGCAGGCCACGCTGGCCTCTGAGGGCACGCTACGGGCGGCAGAGTCGCTGGGGAAGTGCTCGGCGAAGATGCTGCGGTAGTAGTACTCCTCCTTGTTCTTCGGCGGGTTGATGGGGAATCGCTCGGCGGCATGGGCCATCTGCTCGTCGGTGACGGCTTGTGAGGTGATGTCTTTCAGGGTGTCAATCCACGAATAGCCGACGCCGTCGGAGAACTGCTCCTTCTGCCGCCACGCTACTGCCTCGGGCAACAGGTCGGCGAAGGCTTCGCGCACGATCTTCTTCTCGATGGTCGTTCCTGGGCACATCTTCGCCTCGGGATTGGTGCGCATGGCAACATCGAGGAACTCCTTGTCGAGGAAGGGTACGCGGCCCTCTACGCCCCAGGCACTGAGGCTCTTGTTGGCACGCAGACAGTCGTAGAGATGGAGCTTACCCAGCTTGCGCACCGTCTCCTCGTGGAAGTCACGGGCCGACGGGGCCTTGTGGAAATAAAGATAGCCACCAAAGATTTCGTCGGCACCTTCGCCTGAGAGTACCATCTTAATGCCCATCGACTTGATGACGCAGGCCAGCAGGTACATCGGCGTGGAGGCGCGGACGGTGGTGACGTCGTAGGTCTCGATGAAATAGATGACATCGCGGATGGCATCGAGCCCCTCCTGGATGGTGTAGTTGATTTCGTGGTGGACGGTGCCGATGTGGTCGGCCACCAGTCGGGCTTTGGCCAAGTCGGGAGCGCCTTTCAACCCTACAGCGAAGGAGTGCAGGCGGGGCCAGTAGGCTCTGGTCTTCGAGTCGTCCTCGATGCGATGCTCCGAGAATTTCTCGGCAAGGGCGGAGATGACGCTACTGTCGAGACCGCCAGAGAGTAGCACGCCATAAGGCACGTCGGACATCAGCTGGCGCTTGACGGCTGCGGTGAGTCCGTCGCGGATGGCCTCGACACTGGAGGGATTGTCCTTCACGGCATCATACTGCATCCAGTCACGGCGATAGTACCACTTCTGGCCTGGGTCTACGCTCCAATAGTAGTGGCCGGGCAGGAACGGCTCGTAACTTTCGCACTGGCCTTCGAGGGCTTTCAGCTCGGAGGCGACATAGACGGTGCCGTCGCTGTCGCAGCCAATGTAAAGAGGTATGACGCCAATGGGGTCGCGGGCTATCAGGAACTCATCGCGCTCCTCATCGTAGAGTACAAAGGCAAAGATGCCACTGAGGTCTTCCAAAAAGTCGATGCCTTTCTCGCGATAGAGCGCCAGGATGACCTCGCAGTCGCTGCCCGTCTGAAACTCATACTGTCCGGCAAAGCGGCGCCGGATCTCCTGATGGTTGTATATCTCGCCGTTGACGGCCAACACCTGCTTGCGGTCGGGGCTGTAGAGCGGCTGTCCTCCACTCTCAGGGTCGACAATGCTCAGCCGCTCGTGGGCGAGGATGGCCGAGCCGCCACAGTAGATGCCACTCCAGTCAGGTCCGCGATGACGGATCTTCTGACTCATCCGTAATGCCTTCTGACGCAGAGCCTGCGTCTGCTCCTTCACGTTGGCTGCGCCGACATTCGACGTGGCTCGGCCATCCAAGCAAGCTTGGCGGCTCTCGCTGCTCCGAATGTTTAGGATTGCTACTATTCCACACATATTATTACGATTTGATAGATTTAGAGGTAAGAGAAATATAGGTAATTGGTTTGAGCAGGATATTCGGCTGCGAGGGTGTCAATCTGGTTGACGATGGGCACGAGGCCCAGCAGCTTGCGCCACGAGCGGACGGTGAGGCCAGCTCGTTCGGGCTTCATCCGCTGTTCTAAACCGATGGCACGGGCAATCTGGAAGTCGGAGAAGCCATAGGCCTTGGCGGCATGTAGCAGCTGACAGACCTCTGGCGACTGAAGGTACTCCTTGAACTCGCTTGGTTCCATAAACTCCGAGACCTCAGCAAGGATAGTCTGCTCCTTCAGCTGCTGGTCGATGTCGACGATGTGCTTCAGCTTGTGCAGGAACCAGCGGTCAATCTTTGTCAGCTGGTGAATCTGCTCGACGCTGTAGCCCATTTTCAGTGCTTTCGATACAACAAAAACGCGCATGTCCGTTGGCTCGTGCAGCGACTTGGCTATATCCATGATTTTGATTTCGTGGTTCTCCACAAACCCGTGCATGCCCTGCCCTATCATGCGAAGTCCTTTTTGAAGTGCTTCCTCAAACGTTCGGCCGATGGCCATCACCTCGCCCACACTCTTCATCGACGAGCCGAGCTCGCGCTTCACGCCGTGGAACTTGGTGAGGTCCCAGCGAGGAATTTTTACTACCACGTAGTCGAGAGCCGGCTCGAAGAAGGCCGAGGTGGTCTTGGTGACTGAGTTCTTCAGTTCAAAGAGCCCATAACCCAAGCCCAGCTTGGCAGCGACAAAAGCTAGTGGATAGCCCGTGGCCTTCGAGGCCAGAGCCGATGAGCGGGAGAGTCGGGCATTGACCTCGATGACGCGGTAGTCTTCGCTGTTGGGGTCGAGGGCATACTGCACGTTACACTCACCCACGATGCCGATGTGCCGGATAATCCTGATGGCCAGCGCGCGCAACTTGTGGTACTCGCTGTTGCTGAGCGTTTGCGACGGCGCCACCACAATCGATTCGCCAGTATGTATGCCCAGCGGGTCGAAGTTCTCCATGTTACAGACGGTGATGCAGTTGTCGTAGCGGTCGCGCACCACCTCGTACTCTATCTCTTTCCAGCCACGGAGCGACTTCTCCACCAGCACCTGAGGCGAGAACGAGAAGGCTTCCTCCGCCTGCGCCAGCAGCTCGTCGTCGTTGTCGCAGAAGCCACTGCCCAGACCGCCCAAGGCGTAGGCGGCTCGCAAGATGACGGGGAATCCCAGTTCGTGGGCTGCACGTTGCACCTCCTCGACAGTTGAGCACGCCTCGCTCTTGATG
>JAILPA010000163.1 GCA_024690505.1 Prevotella sp. | reverse complement strand
GTTTCTTGTCCCCTTGCGGTAGGTTAGCTGGCCGTTGATATAGCTTTTCAGCTTTGGCCAGTCCCGGGGAACCCAGAGCTCGCCCTTGGTGTTGATGGAGAGGATATAGAAGCCGTCGTTGCTGGCGAGGGTCTTAAGATCATAGTTTGAATCGTCGTCTAAATTAAGGCCTTGCAGTATGCTCCTCAGATTCCCATTAGAGAAGCCCTCTGAGAAGGAGTAGCGATAATACTGTTCAGGATGACTGTCTACGTAGTTGTGTGCCAGTGAGTCAAGCTGTTTGTACAGTGCCTTTGCCTCCTCCTCATGCTTTCTGGGAATGAAGTAGCAGGTGCCGGTGGTCAGTCCGTAGTGCTTGTTGGTGTGGTCGCTCTGACGGGTTGTTTTTGAAGTCAGCGTGCCTTTCGTGCCTACGTTGTCGTCAAAGCCCTCATCGTGGCGCCAGTATACAGGATAGGCTTTCACGCCTTTCAGCTTTCTGACAGTCTTCAGCGCGGGGGCTATCAGCGTCTCGAAAGCATTGTGGTCAAAGGGGCGCATGTCGTCGTGCGAAATGTTGTTGGGGATGGTGTATTGGTGGTAATAGTTGCCCCAGTCGGTAGCCCCCCAGCCGTCGCTGTCGTTGTAGCGTGTATAGTCGAAGCTGGCTACCTCGCTGGCATTGCTGAAATAGATCTTGTTGCCATAACGGGAGGATAAGAGCGTGTCGCTGTCGCGACGGAATGCCAGAGAATACTTGATGGTGTCGATGCCATTCTTATGGTATTCGTAGAGGTAACTCTCCGATGCATCCTTTCCCAGACGGGCAAAAGTGAGACGGATAGAGTCGAGGCCACCCACCACAGCTTGGCGACGCAGGTGGTTGATGCTGTCGTAAATGTGAATCATACGCAGATTCTCTGCTGCGCTCTTCGTGCTGTCGATGCTCGATTGCGGATGGATGATGTAAGCATTGAGCAAGGCCTGCCATTGGTGCGTGATGCCTTGTTCGATGGCGCTCGTCTGGATGTGGCTGACAGAGAAGTCTTGCTCCTGCATGTACTGTTCAAGCTGGCGGAGCTGGTGGTTGGGCTCCTGGCTGTGGGCTGCGGTGGCGAGGGCCATCAGCAGCATGATGGTGAATAAATGTTTCATTGCTTTATGTCTCTTTTTATTGGTTTTTCATAAGCATGGCAATCTCTTGTTGCAGGTGCTCGCCACGTAAGCGGATGCCTCTGGTATGGTCTTCAAATACTTGGTAGGGGTCGACCACGATTCCCGATGTGTTCCCGTCGCCCATTCCCGCCGCAGCGTCTATCTGTAGCCCTTCCCGTAGCCTTTCGACCATCATTTGTGACTGATCACCGTGGATAGCGTCTTCGATTTCTTCTGGTGTCGGCATCTCATTGGGCGATGCTACGTTCTGCTCTTTTGACACAGTGGCATGTCTATTGTGTCTCTTTGCTTCCTTTTTTGGTTCTGCGTTCACGACCTGAGCCATGGCGGGAGTCTCGTCAAGCGTTTGCAGATGCTCTTCAGCTTTCGGCAGGATTCCCTGCTGATTGGTCTTGGCTAATTCCGCGTTTACGATGCCATCTGCCTGGCCTGTCGGGTGGTTTCGCAGAAGAGCGATGCTGCCTATGAGTATGGCCACGCAAGCCGCTATACTGGCAGCCCAGGGGAGGAGTCTGCTGAAGAGCGGAATGATGCGTGTCTGCTGCTGATGTGAGGTGTCGGCAGCCATTCCCGACGTTTCGTCGCCTATCCGTAGCCTTTCCATCTGAGCTGTCAGCTTGTCCATGAACTCCTCGTTATCGTCAATCTGCGGGCGATAGGCGTGGAAGAAGTCTCGTAGCTTCTGTTCTGTCATGCCATCTTGCATCTGGCTGTGTGACTGTGGTTCTCTTTCTTTCATATTTGTCTCTTCTTTCATTTGCTTAACTTCGTTCTCAGATGGTCGCGCCCCCGTGACAGATATGCCTTCACCGTTCCATCGGCTATGTCCATGATAGCGGCAATCTCCTTGATAGGACGATCCTCCATGTAGAAGAGGAGCACGGCCGTACGCTCGCTGACATTCAGACCATCGATGGCCGAGTAAAGATCCTGGTATGCGAAACCGTCGTCGGAACGGGAGGCGGCCGCTACCTCACCAGCCTTGTCAATGTCGATGTCAGTGCCTCGCGATGCCTGTTTGCGCTGATGGTCTATCAAGCTGTTGCAGGCTATGCGGTAGAGCCATGCCGAGAAACGGGGGGCGACGGTCGAGAGGGATGTGTGTTCCCCGTCGTCCTCGAAGTGGCGTGATGCCACGTAGGCCTTCATCAGTGCCTCCTGCGCCACGTCATCGGCCTCACAGCTGTTGCCGCGGCAGGCCGCCAATAGGAAGCGGCGCAAGCTGGGGAGCTCTTTACGGACGAGTTGGGTGAATAGTTCTCGGGTCATTTGGCGTTCTTTTTTTCTGCTTTCTGTTATTATAAACGTATCAGCAGGCCAAAAGGTTGTAAGATGGTAGATTTTTTTTGCGTATAACAAAATTATTGCTGTCCGCTAAACATTGCAACAGTTTTATTGGGTGGTCAGAATGTCAGGAAAATTCCAACATGCAAAAAAGTGCCTCGCAACGGGATTTTTGGAAAAGCACCGCTTTGAGGGTGGAAAAGGACAGCTTTTTGACCCGAAAAGCGGTGCTTTTCCGTCATCGAAGCGGTGCTTCCCTTTTTGAAGAAATGTCGATGTAAAGAAAATTCGCAACCAAATCCAGTCTTGAATGGTTCATTATCCAGGCAAGTCCCATCATCGACACAACAGATGATAACCCTCCTGATGAAGGATGAAAACCGCCGTCAAACATACGAATTGCTTTAATGTTCATAATCGCATTAGGTTTTTTGCAGGTTGTTTCGTTATTTTTTGTTGCAAAATTATAAATAGTTTGCTTAAAATCATTATCTTTGTGCCAAGTTTTAACATAAATGGAGGGCGTTAACGCTCAAAGGTAATAAGTATAAAGGATGTATGGCATAGCTGACTTGGACAACTGCTACTGCTCGTGCGAGAAGGTCTTCCGTCCTGACTTGGAGGGGAAGCCAATCGTTGTGTTGAGCAACAACGACGGCTGTGTGGTGGCACGCTCGAACGAGGCTAAGAAGATGGGCATCAAGGAGGGCACGCCATACTTTCAGCTAGCTCAGTTGTTTCCTGGTCAGAAGATTGCAGTCTTCTCCTCCAACTACGAATTATATGGAGAGTTGACAGGACGTGTGGTAAGCATTATCCGACAAGAGTCGCCTGCCTATTTCCGCTACTCGATTGATGAGTGCTTCATGTATCTCGATGGCATTGCGCTCAGCCGGTTGCAGACGTGGGGTGAGAACCTGTACAGGCGGGTGAAGCGCGAGGTGGGTATGCCCATTAGCATAGGTCTGGCTCCCAACAAGACGTTGGCGAAGATTGCCTCGAAGCTGGCGAAGAAATATGCGGTGTACAGGCATTGCTGCATGATTGATACGGACTACAAGCGCGAGAAAGCGCTCGATTGGTGCCCCATCGAGGATGTCTGGGGCATCGGCCGGCGCTATGCTGCCCAGCTGCAGACCCTTGGCTGCAAGACAGCTCTTGACTTTGCCAAGCATCATAAGGACTGGGTGCGACAGACGTTCAACAATATCAACATCGTCCGTACGTGGCAGGAGCTGAATGGCGAGGATGCCGTCCCTAATGAAAGGCTATGGGTAGGCGAGCAAAGCTCGGGTGCTTGCTACCGAAAGGCTACGGGTAGGCGCGACAGCGGGAATGGGGACACAAGAATGGGGCTGGCTCAGAAGAAATCTATTTGCACCAGTCGGTCGTTCAAGGGCTTGATAAGCGACAGGGAAGGCCTGCGCACTCACATTGCCAACTATGCTGCCCGTTGTGCGGAGAAACTGCGGATGCAGAAGACTGTGGCTGTCACGGTTGGCGTATTTCTCAACACCAATGCCTTTCGCGAAGACCTGGCTCAATACTGGAACTTTCAGGAGACACGGCTTGTCACTCCAACAAGCTCGACCATCACCATTGTCCAGGCTGCCCATGAAGTGCTCGACCGCATTTTCATACCAGGTTATCAGTATAAGAAGGCCGGTGTCATTGTGATGGGGATTTCGCCTGATAGCCCTATCCAGCAGGACTTGTTCGACCTGAACGCCGAGCAGATTCAGAAGATGCGCCGGCTTGACGAGGTGATTGACCGCATCAATCGCATGAACGGTTCCGAGACCATTGTCATCGGTGCCCAACAGTACACTCAGAAGAACGGCAAGGGGAAGGCTGAGGTCTTCGCCAATGCCATCAAGCATGATTTCAGAAGCAAGAACCCAACAACACGCTGGTCGGACATTATTAAGCTGAAATAGTGGTGGGGTGGTTGCAGGCCTCGTTTACAAAGGGAAAATGCCTCCGCCAGTCTCCCCTCCCTTCCATGGGGAGGGGAGACCAACGGCGCATTTACTTGCTGACTTCGTTTTCCTCGCGCATGTCGATGAACTGGCGTTTTGAGTCGTAGAACTCGTACTGAAGGAAGGCCATCTTCTGGCTGGGAATGACTTTCACACCGAGGCCATATTTCATCTGCCAGCGGCGTTTTAGGGAAATGACCCCCTGATTGATATATGCTGCCACGTAGGGGTGAACGTGGAGCGTAAAGCGGCGTATGCCAATCTTGTTTACAAGGCGGTCGATCTTGCTCTCGAGCTGGTCGGTAAACAATATGCTGGCTTTTATCTTTCCTGTGCCATGGCAGGTGGGACAGTTCTCTTCTACGGCTACATCCATGGCAGGACGGACGCGCTGACGCGTGATTTGCATCAGTCCGAACTTCGACAGGGGCAGGATGTTGTGGCGGGCACGGTCTTTCTTCATGTTCTCGCACATGCGCTCGTAGAGCATTTGGCGGTCTTCGGCCAGGTTCATGTCGATGAAGTCGACCACGATGATGCCGCCCATGTCGCGCAGTCGCAGCTGTCGGGCCAGCTCATCGGCTGCTCCGAGGTTTGTTTCCAGGGCATTGGCTTCCTGCCCGTTTTCTTTCTTGATGCGTGTGCCGCTGTTCACGTCGACCACGTGCATGGCCTCTGTGTGTTCAATGATGAGGTAGGCTCCCCGTTTGTAGTTGACGGTGCGTCCGAAGCCAGTCTTAATCTGCTTCGTGACGTTGAAGTTGTCGAAAATGGGCACGTTGCCGTTGTAGAGTTTCACGATGTCGGCCTTGTCGGGGGCAATCATGGCCACATAATCGTGGATCTGCTGATAGATTTCGTCGTTGTTGACGTGGATGCCGTCGTAGGTGGGGTTGAAAAGGTCGCGCAGCAGTGCCACGGCGCGAGTCTGCTCCTCGAAGACGAGCTGGGGGACGGTCTGAGCTTTCTGTACCTTGCCGATGGCGTCTTCCCATCGCTTGAGCAGCATCTTGAGTTCCTGGTCGAGCTCAGCAGCACGCTTCCCCTCGGCCACTGTGCGTACGATGACTCCGAAATTCTTGGGCTTCATGCTTTGCACGAGCTGCTTCAGTCGGCTGCGCTCCTCGCCCTTCTTGATCTTGCTGCTGACATTGACCTTGTCGCCGAAGGGTATGAGCACCATGTAGCGTCCGGCAAAGCTGAGGTCGCAGGTGAGGCGCGGCCCCTTGGTGTTGATGGGCTCCTTCACGATTTGCACCATGATTTCCTGCCCCACCTTCAGTATGTTCTGAATGCTGCCGTCTTTGGGCAGGTCGGGCAGGCTGGTGGCTTTCTGGATGGGGTAGAGCCGCTTGCGGTCGCTGGTCACCTGTTTGAGGTATTTCTCGTATGAGCTGAATTGTAAGCCCAGGTCAAGATAGTGGAGAAAGGCATCCTTCTCGCTTCCCACGTCGACGAAACATGCGTTCAGGCCGGGCATCAGCTTGCGAACCTTGCCCAGGTAGATGTTGCCCACGGCAAACGACGCCTCGCGTTGCTCTTTCTGGTATTCTACCAGGTTCTTGTCTTCGAGCAGGGCGATGGAGATGTCTTTGGGCTGAACATCAATAATTACTTCACTGTTCATATTTCAATTGACTTGTTTGTTCTTGCAGCGACTACATGAGATCACGTCGGTTCGTGAATGATGTGGACTCTCTGTGTTCGCTGCTTAATAATCAAAAAAGGGTGTGCCAGCATAATTGCTATGCCTAGCACACTCCTTTCATTTCTTTATCGTCAGCGTAAAAAGAGCCGTGAGGACTTTGTCAAGCTAAACGCCTGAATCCAGACGAGCTGAAAATCCTACTTGCTCTTATGACGATTCTTGCGTAAACGCTTCTTACGTTTGTGAGTAGCCATCTTGTGGCCCTTCTTCTTCTTTCCGTTTGGCATAGTTTTAATGATTTATTTGTTTGTTAATCAATAGAATATTCTCTACTCGAAGTCTTCCACAATGGTGGTCTTGCCCGACATGCGTTCAATGAAACTCTTGCAGGGCTTGAAGGCGGGCAGGTCATGGGCGTCAATGACCAGCGTGGTGTTCTTGGAAATGTTGCGGGCGGTCTTCTTGGCGCGGTGCTTGACGATGAAACTTCCGAATCCGCGCAAGTAGACGTTCTCTTTGTTGTTGGCAAGGCTGGTGCGAATCTCTTCCATCAAAGCCTCAACGGTGATGCCTACTTCTTTCTTTCCTATTCCTGTCTTCTCGGCTATTGAGTTGACAATTTCTGCCTTAGTCATAATGCTCTAACTTGGTGTTTAATTGTTGTTCTACTTGTTTGGGGGTGCAAAGATACTCATTTTCAACGGGATATGAAAATTTTTTCACCCTTTTTTTGAAAAAAAGTTTCTTGCAGCCCATTTTGAGTGCTGGTGAAGACGCTATTGCAGGTCGAAATAGGCTGCCAGTTCATCGCGCGTTTGCTCAATGCTTTCGTTCTTCATGTCCCGGATAATGTGTCCTTTCTCCAGGAGGGCGATGCGGGTTGATATGTCGACGGTGTGCTGTAAATTGTGGGAACTGATGATGATGGTGCTTCCCGTCTGGGCGGCATAGTCAGTGATGAGGTGCTTCAGCTGGCCTTGGCTGCTGGGGTCGAGGAAGTTGAAGGGCTCGTCGAGAATGGCCAGTCGTGGCTGTCTCAAGAGGGCGGATATGATGCCCACCTTCTGCTTGTTGCCTGCCGAGAGGTTGCGTATGAGTTTTTTCTGTCCGAAGACTTCACCGCCGGCAAAGTGCTCGTAAGTGCTCAGCCGTGCGTCGACTTCCTTTTGAGGCATTCCGCTTATCTTTCCCAAGAAGGCGAAATACTCTTCTGGCGTGAGGTAATCGATGAGGAAGCCCTCGTCGATATAGGCAGCGGTGAAGCCTTTCCAGTCTTCGCTTTCTGAGGGGTCGATGCCGTCAATCTCCACATGCCCTTTGTCGGGCTTCAGCAGGTCGAGGATGAGGCGGAAGAGGGTTGTCTTCCCAGCACCGTTGTTGCCTACAAGGCCCAGGACATCGCCATCGTTCACTGTGAACGAGGTGATGTCGCAGGCTATGGTTTCGCCAAAGGCTTTCTTAAGTTCTTCTATCTTTATCATAGTTAATGCGTCGTTTCTTTTTTCAGGGGAGATAAGTTACACGAGTCCTCGTCCGTGGCAGTTCTTGAACTTCTTGCCGCTGCCGCATGGACAGGGGTCGTTGCGTCCGGGCAACTTGTCCTTGATAATGGGGTTGCGGGGCTGCTGTGCACGGGTGTCATGCTGTGCGGCTGCTTGCTGGTTGCGGTCCACCAGCTGTTCCTCGTCAGCATTCTGCTTGTTTTCGGTGTACTGCTGGCGGTCGGTGTGCTCCTCTGGGGCGGCTTCCTGTACGCGCTGCTGCATTTCGGGTATCTGTGCACGTGTCAGCACGGTCACCGAGCGGTTGAACATTTCGTTCACCATGTTGTCGAACAGCTTGGCGCTCTCCAGCTTGAAGATGAGCAACGGGTCTTTCTGCTCGTAGCTGGCGTTCTGAACTGAGTGGCGCAGTTCGTCGAGCTCGCGCAGGTTCTCTTTCCAAGCGTCATCGATGATGTGGAGCAGCATCTGCTTCTCAAATTCCTTTACCACCGACTTGCACTCTGACTCGTAGGCTTCCTTCAGGTTGCAAGCAATGTTGTAGGTTCGGTGTCCGTCGGTGATGGGCACCAGGATGCGTTCGTACATGTGTCCCTGCTCTTCATAGACACGCTTGATGATGGGCTGGGCCACTTCGCAGATACGCTCGGTGCGGTGGTTGAAGTGTGTCAGAACGGCTTGGAAGGCGTTCTCGGTCATTTCCTCACGATGGCGTGCGTCTTCGAACTGCTCTTCCGTGAAGGGTACTTCCATGCCAAAGAGGCGTATGAACTCTTCTTTGCAGCCGATGTAGTCGTTGCGCTCGATGATGGTTGAGACACGATCCCAGAAGGTGTTCGATATATCCATTCCTATGCGCTCACCCATGAGGGCATGGCGGCGCTTCTCGTAGATGACCGTACGCTGTTTGTTCATCACGTCGTCGTACTCCAGCAAGCGCTTACGTACGCCGAAGTGGTTCTCCTCCACTTTCTTCTGTGCACGCTCGATGCTGTTGCTGATCATCGAACTCTCAATCATGTCGCCCTCCTTGAATCCCAGGCGGTCCATGACGCGTGCTATGCGCTCAGAAGCAAACAGACGCATCAGCTTGTCCTCGAGCGATACGTAGAACACTGACGAGCCTGGGTCGCCCTGACGTCCAGCACGTCCGCGCAACTGGCGGTCAACGCGGCGGCTCTCGTGACGCTCGGTGCCGATGATGGCCAGTCCACCTGCTGCTTTCACTTCTGGCGACAGCTTAATATCGGTACCACGACCGGCCATGTTGGTGGCGATGGTGACAGCGCCCAATCCGTTGGTCGACTGACCGGCCAGTGCCACGATGTCGGCCTCCTTCTGGTGCAGCTTGGCGTTCAGCACCTGGTGTGGAATGCCATCGCGTTTGCCTGTCTCGGGGTCGACATACATGCTCAGCATACGCGAAAGGAGTTCGCTTATTTCCACCGATGTAGTACCAATCAGGGTGGGGCGTCCAGCCTTGCGCATCTTCACCACCTCTTCGATGACAGCGCGGTATTTCTCGCGCTGAGTCTTGTAGACGCGGTCGTCCATGTCGTTTCGGATAACGGGCTTGTTGGTGGGAATCTCCACCACATCGAGCTTGTAGATGTCCCAGAACTCGCCTGCTTCGGTGATGGCAGTACCCGTCATGCCTGCCAGCTTGTGGTACATGCGGAAGTAGTTCTGCAGGGTGATGGTGGCAAAGGTCTGTGTGGCAGCTTCCACCTTGACGTGCTCCTTGGCCTCGACAGCCTGGTGCAGACCGTCGCTCCAGCGGCGGCCCTCCATGATACGGCCTGTCTGTTCGTCCACAATCTTCACTTCGCCGTCAATGACCACATATTCGTCATCGCGGTTGAACATGGTATATGCCTTGAGCAGCTGCTGCAGTGTGTGAACACGTTCGCTCTGTACGGCATAGTGGTTCATCAGCTCGTCCTTCTTGTTCACGCGCTCTTCGTCGGTGAGTCCAGTCTCTGCCTCGAGTGCACTGAGTTGGGCTGCGATGTCGGGCAGGATGAACAGTTCGGCGTCGTTCACCTGATTGGCCAGCCAGGCTGTTCCCTTGTCGGTGAGGTCGCACGAGTTCAGCTTCTCGTCTACTACAAAGTAGAGGGGCTCCACAGCCTCCGGCATACGGCGGTTGTTGTTCTCCATGTAGGTCTCCTCTGTTTTCAGCATTCCGGCCTTGATGCCTTCCTCCGACAGGTACTTGATGAGGGGCTTGTTCTTGGGCAGTGCCTTGTGTGAACGGTAGAGCGAGAGAAATCCTTCGTCGAGCAACTTCTTGTCGTTCTTCTCCATGCCGGCTGATATCTTCTGCTTGGCATCGGCCAGGAACTGTGTGGCCAGCTGACGCTGCACGCCCACAATCTTCTCTACCAGAGGCTGGTACTCCTCGAACATCTGTACTTCGCCTTTGGGCACCGGTCCACTAATAATAAGAGGTGTGCGGGCATCATCGATGAGCACCGAGTCGACCTCGTCGACGATGGCATAGTTGTGTGCCCGCTGTACCAGGTCGGCAGGCGAGGTGGCCATGTTGTCGCGCAGGTAGTCGAAGCCGAACTCATTGTTTGTGCCGAAGGTGATGTCGGCCTGATAGGCCTGACGGCGTTCGGGCGAGTTGGGGCGGTGCTTGTCAATGCAGTCTACGCTGAGACCGTGGAACATGTAGAGAGGGCCCATCCACTCTGAGTCGCGCTTGGCCAGATAGTCGTTTACCGTCACAACGTGTACGCCATTGCCGGTCAAGGCGTTCAGGAACACGGGTAGCGTAGCCACGAGGGTCTTACCTTCACCCGTAGCCATCTCGGCAATTTTGCCTTGGTGGAGCACCACGCCGCCGAACAACTGCACATCGTAGTGAACCATCTCCCATTTCAGGTCGTTGCCGCCTGCCGTCCAGTGGTTGTGGTAGATGGCCTTTTCGCCGTCGATGGTGATGAAGTCTTTCTTCGGGTCGCCTGCCAGTTCGCGGTCGAAGTCGGTGGCAGTGACTATGGTCTCTTCGTTCTCGGCAAAGCGGCGTGCCGTCTCCTTCACGATGGCATAGACCTCGGGCATGACCTCGTTGAGTGCTTTCTCGTATTCGTCGAGTGCTTCTTTCTCAAGTTTGTCCACCTTGGCAAAGATGTCGGCACGCTCGTCGAGAGGAGTGCCCTCTATGGTTGCCTTCAGTTTGTCAATCTCGTTCTTCTGCTTGGTTGCGGCCGATTGCACCTGTGTGCGTATTTCCTGCGTGCGGGCACGCAGGGCGTCATTGTCGAGGGCTTCAATCTTGGGCGTCTGAGCCTTCACCTTTTCTACGAAAGGCTGAATGAGCTTCATGTCTTTCGACGACTTGTCGCCGAACAATGACTTGAGGATTTTGTTCAAATTCATATCTTATTGCTTTTTATTATTATCTGTTGTTGTTTGCAAATCGCGTGCAAAGGTACACATTTTTAGGGAGTTAAAGGCATTATCGTTGTTAAAGGGAGTTAAAGTCTGAATGTTTCGTGATAGTGGGCAGGCAGCTTTGAGCTCAAAGAAGCGTAACTTTGACATTAGAGAAGCGTAACTTCATTGATAGAGAAGCGTAACTTCATTGATAGAGAAGCGTAACTTCGTTGATGAAGAAGCGTAACTTCGCCCGTAACGTAACAATCAGCCCCTTAAAACGATAAGGGCTGCTGTGTGCAAGCGTTGGGCGCCCGTATGTGAATGGCATTTGCTATGGTGGGAGCAATGCGGTCGGTAGTGACAGGCTCAGAAAGTCGCTCTGCTGTCACGTTGGCGCCAAAGATGATGATGGGGAACGGCGTGAACGAGGCGCTGGGAAGCTCATACTGTCCCGTGTCTTCGTTCACGATGCTCCATCCTGGGGTGATCTCGATGATCAGGTCGCCACATTTCTTCGGATGAAATGCCTGCCGCATTTTCTCCGTTTGCAAAGTCTGGTTAGTGAGCAGTTGCAGCGAAGTGTAGACGTTGCGAACGCCGTCCATCATGGCCACAATCTCCTGTGAACGGTTTTGTGCTTCGGCAAGGTTGATTTTGCGCGTCTCGAGCAGTTTGTGATTGAGGAATACCTGGTTGTGGAATGTTGTCTCTACGTATTGCCCTTGTCCCCAAATGGCACCCAGGTACATGTTCAGCAGGTTTGCCGTCCGGTTGATGTAGAAGTTGCCAGTAGGTATGCGGTATTTCTCGTAGTCGATGGGGAGTTGCGCACTATGTCCTGTCCCTGAAATGACGACAAGTACGTTCTTGAGCCCCACCTTTTGGTCAATAAAGTCAATGAGTTGGCTTAGGTTGCTGTCTATCTGGACGTAAGTATCCTGCAAAGCCGTCTGCCAGTTTGTCATGTCTTGCGAGCTCGACTGCATGGCCTCTTGTTGTGGCGAGGCAGCGTAGGTCAGGCAGAGCAGGTCGGTGAAGTCATCCTGTCCCAGATACTGTGAGCTGATACAGTACTGTGCCAGTTCCGTGACATCGTTATTGGCTCTTTCGCCCGCCTTGGCCTGGGTGTGCGTGCGGGTGTAGTTCCTCAGCCATGTGGGTACGGTCTTCGCATAGAACTGCGATGAGCACCAATTGCCGTATTCGTGGTCTATCCAGAGTGCCAGGTTGGCAGCATGTCCGGCTGATAGCACCGCTGCATCGCGGAAGGGGGCAATGGCATAGACCTGCCCCTTGCCGTCGGTGGCCAGTTTCAGCTCGTCGCCCAGCGTGGAAGTGGCCATCTCCATGGGAGAGGCCGACTGCGATGACAGCAGCCCCGGATAGCGGGCATCGTCGACACAGTGCGTGGGGCGCAGCGTCTCACGGTTAATCCATTGTAGGCCTATAATGTTGTGGTAATAGGGGGTGGTGCCGGTTTGGATGGATGCAATGGCCGATGCCCTGTCTACTGGTACAAAAGGGAAGGTGGCATTGGTGAAGACACGCCCCTGGCTGAGCAGCCGTTTAAAACCGCTTTCACCGTAGAGTGGTGCGAAAGCTTCCAGGTAATCGCTTCGCAGTTGGTCGATGGTGATGTCGACGACCAGCCGTGGAGGCTCCTTGGCCCTCCCCTGCTGTGCCATCATGTCGGCATTGAAGCCCAGTATGGCAAGGAGTGTGATGTAAAGGTATCTATTTGTCATTGCGATGTCTCCAGTATCTTGTCAGCAAACATAATGCCACAATTTCCATTCCCTCGGCATAGTCCTGAAGAAGCGAGCCTGCAAGGAATAGGAGTGTCAGTATTAAGCTGATTTTGAACCACTTCGTCTTGCGCCGTCGCATTACTTGTGGAATGAAGAAGAGGGGTAGGGGATTGAGAATCAACACCTGTAGGTTAGAGCTGGTGGCAGGATGCTCGGAGAAGAACATCAACACTATGATGATGCCGGCCAGACCTGTGACGAGCATCAGGAAGGCATCCCAAATGACCACCGTCTTTCCCGTCTTCTGCTCAAGGATGAATACCATGAGTGCTGCTGCCAGCAGAATCACGATGCAGGTAAGCGGTGAGAGCGGGAACGAGCGTTCGGTCATTTGTACGCCGGCAGGAACTATCACGAGTCTTTGCGCCACCAATGGCGTTTTAACGCCATTGCGATCCACCACAGCGTGGTCGAAGTCGTATTGAAGGTTTCTGGGGAGGAACTCCTGTTCGCGCCGTGTAGTCTTTGTGTCGGCCTTCATGCCCAGCAGCAAGTCGTTGCCAAAGGCCGACCACGGATTGTTGCGGGTGTATTCGTGAATCATTTCGCGGTACGATGGTTGATAGTCCGCACGCTCATCGTAGACGATGGTTCCACTGATGGCTCGTTCCACAATGTCGCGTGGACGCGTGGCGCAGTTGTCGTAAAAGAAATTGTAGCGGTAGACCTTGTTCTGTGGCAAGGCGTTTGTCTCGAGTGCCTGGATGACGGCCTGTTTCTCCTGTGGTGTGAGGTTCAGTATCTGTTCAGATACTTGGCTGCCCCATTTTTGGTATTCTCTCACGAAGAACTGTAGCTCGGTTTTCCCCAGCTCGTAGTCGGTGTGGCCCATGATGAAGCGCCACACAAAGTTGGGCGCCTTGAAGTTGAAGATGCCGTAGGTGAAGACTTCGTGATAGCCCTCGTTCTTGTAGTGTACGCAGAGCGCTGCATGGCCATAGAGACTGTAGACCTCGTCGTGTGGGGTACATGTTATCAGGCCTATCTCCACATTGTCCATGCCCTTCAGCTCCTGTGCTGCTGCATTCGTGGGAATTGCTGCCAACAGGGCAAAGCAGAGCCCACAAATTGTCCTAAAAATGTTTTCAAAACGTTTCACGATGCAAAATTACGCTATATTTTCCACTTTCGGTGCGTTTAGTTCGATTTTTTTTAATAATTTTGCACGCTGAAATAAAATACAAGCATGAAAAGAAGTATCTTAGGCGGTCTGTTTGTCGCAATGTCGCTAAGCATTTCCGCTCAGAGCGGCACCAATTCGCCGTATAGCCAATATGGGTTAGGTGTGCTGACCGACCAGTCGCAAGGGTTCAACCGCGGCATGAATGGAGTGGGGCTGGGCCTGCGTATGGGCGACGTGGTAAACACGTTGAATCCGGCATCCTATTCGGCAGTCGATTCGTTGACGATGATATTCGACGTGGGCCTGTCAGGTCAGATAACCAATTTCAAGGAGGGCGGTAAGAGCCTGAATGCTCGCAATTCTGATTTTGAATATGCCGTGGGCCAGTTTCGGGTAATGAAGGGTCTGGGCGTCAGTTTTGGCGTACTGCCCTATTCCAATGTTGGCTACGAGTACGAGGCAAAGTCCTATCTTAATACCGAGGTGGGCACCATCACCCAGACTTATAGCGGCAGTGGCGGTCTGCATCAATTGTTTCTGGGAGCCGGGTGGCGCGTGATGAAACCCCTGTCTGTGGGTTTCAACGTGGCCTACCTGTGGGGCACCTACAACCGTTCTGTGGTGTCGTCGGGGTCTTCCACCATCAACTCATTGACCAAGAAATACGAGGCTACGGTTCGCAACTATAACCTCAGTTTCGGATTGCAATGGGATCAGCCACTCAGCAAGGGCGACCATCTGACCCTTGGTGCAACGATGGGATTGGGGCACAATCTCAACGCCGACCCCTCGTGTAGCATCATCAATCATAACACAGCCACGTCAGTCAGCGATACCACGTTGCATGTGGTGACCAATGGCCTCTCCCTGCCGATGTCCTATGGCGTCGGTGCCGCCTGGTATCATGGCGAGAAATGGGTGCTGGCTGCCGACATGACGTTGCAGAAGTGGGGCAGTCAGGACTATCCTGCCTACGATGACAACACACACACCTATACCCTTCGTAGCGGACTGCTGAAAGACCGCACTAAGGTGAATGTCGGATTCGACTACGTGCCGTCGGCCATGAGTGTGAAGTTCCTGAACCGTGTTCACTACCGTTTCGGCGTGGGGTATGCTACACCTTATTATATTATTAATGGACAGGATGGCCCCAAGGAACTCAGTGTCAGCGCTGGCTTCGGCGTGCCTCTGTGGACGGTGGGCTGGAACCGCAAGGGGAACATGCGCCCAGTTCTGAACATCAGTGCTCAGTGGGCTCATTCCTCAGCCAAAGACCTTATTACCGAAAACACCTTCCGTCTCAATTTAGGACTAACGTTCAACGAGCGTTGGTTTGCCAAGTGGCGTATAGATTAGGAACTCAGAGAAGAGAGAGGCGAAACGTAAGAACTGATAGGTCAGAACGGAGTGTTGAGTCCCTGTGTAGCGGTTTGCCTGCCTAAACATGTGAAGCATAGGAGTATTAGAAGTAATATGAGCGATAATCCACAGAAACCGATGCTGCAAATGTTCGTGCTGCCCGCACTGTTCATTTGCTACATGGCTTTTGTTGTATCTTGTTCCGAAGCTCAGGAACACACCGCCCCAGCCGTCTATCCTCAGGATTCCGCCTCGGTGATGGTGAGCCATGGCATTAACATGCAAATAAGCGACTCGGGAGTCATCAAGTACAGCGTGGTGGCTGAGCAATGGGATGTGAACACCGCCCGTCAGCCCAGTCGTTGGGAGTTCACTAAAGGCATCTACTTTGAACAGTTCGACGAACAGTTCCGCGTGCAGGCTAATATACAGGCCGACACGGCATGGTACTACGACCAGCAGCGCCTGTGGCACCTGCGAGGCAGAGTCAGCATTCATAATGACAACGGCCTCGTGTACACCAGCGACGAGCTTTACTGGGACGGTCTGAAGCACGAATTCTATTCTAACGTCTTTTCACGTGTGGTTACTCCCGAGCGAACCATGGAAGGCACCTATTTCCGCAGCGACGAGCAGATGAACCATTACGTGGTTTCCAATTCTCGCGGCTCGTTCGTTGCTTCCGACATCGAGGACTCCGATGGTGCCCATTCAGACGCTTCATCTCCCACTGGTGACAATACTGAGAACATGCCGCCACGCGAGGCTCCTACGCGCCAGCGCTAATATCACTTCTTACAACACAGCTTACAGATGACGACACAGATTATAGGACTACTTATCAGCATGGTGTTTTCCGCCTTCTTCTCAGGCATGGAAATCGCCTTTGTGTCCAGCAACCGTCTTCTGGCTGAGGTGTCTCGCGAGAAGGGCGGACTGTCGCAGCGAGCTCTGGCTTTATTCTATCGCCATCCTAACAATTTCGTGTCGACCATGCTGGTGGGCAACAACATTGCCCTCGTCATCTATGGCATCCTGTTCGCACAGATATTCGATGCCACCCTCTTCACACATCTTGGCGATGCCTCGCGAGTGATGGCCGATACCATCCTTTCTACGCTGGTGGTGCTTTTCACGGGCGAGTTCCTTCCCAAGACCATGTTCAAGCGCAACCCCAACGCCATGCTCACCATCTTTGCCGTGCCAGCCTGGCTCTGCTACGTGCTGCTGTGGCCTGTGTCACGCTTTGCCACGATGCTGTCGAAGGGATTGCTGCGCCTCTTTGGCGTTAGGATGGAGAAGGACACTGCCGACAAAGGCTTCACCAAGGTCGATCTTGACTATCTGGTGCAGTCGAGCATCGACAATGCCAGTGACGACGACCAGATAGACGAAGAGGTGCGCATCTTCCAGAACGCTCTCGATTTCTCAGAGACCCGAGTGCGCGACTGTATGGTGCCCCGCACCGAGATAGATGCCGTGGAAGATAACTGCACCATCGAGGAGCTTCGCCAACGCTTCATCGAGAGCGGTCACTCCAAGATAGTGGTCTATCACGACGACATCGACCATATCATTGGCTATATCCATTCTCAGGAGATGTTCAGACTGAGCGAAGAACTGAGGAAGAAAAGTGATAAATTCCCCTCCGCCACTGGTCGCAAGGATTCTGTTGTCGCCAATTTCTCGCTCCTCACCCTGCATACTTCACTCATCCGATCCATGATCTTCGTTCCCGAGACGATGCCCGCCAGCAGGATGATGCAGATGTTCCTTGCCCAGAAGAAATCACTTGGCGTGGTGGTCGACGAGTTCGGAGGCACCAGCGGCATCATCGCCCTTGAGGACATTGTCGAGGAAATATTTGGTGATATTGAAGACGAACACGACTCCGTGAACTACATTGCAAAGCAGCTTGGCGAGCACGAATATCTGCTGTCAGCCCGTCTGGAGATAGAGAAAGCTAACGAACTCTTCGGTCTTGACCTCCCCGAGGGCGACGACTACATGACCATTGGCGGTTATATCTTGAGCGAATACCAGAGCTTCCCAAAACTGAACGAAGTGGTGACAATAGGGCCCTTCCAGTTCAAAATAGTGAAGAATACAGCCACAAAAATCGAGTTGGTAAGACTAAAAGTCAACGAAAGTGACAATTTTTCGTAAAAAGTTGCCGCTGTTTCGTATAAAATTTGTAATTTTGCAGGCTGAATCTCGAAAGAATACAAAAATAAAACAATAAAACAATAAAAAACAAATGGCAGCAATTGGAAAAATCAGAAGCTGGGGCCCGTGGCTGGTAGGAATTATCGGTCTCGCCCTCTTTGGCTTCATTGCAACCGACTTTACAAAGTCATGTGAATCACATGCCAACGCTGAGCGCCAGCAAGTGGGCGAAGTGAAGGGAGAAAAACTGATGATTACGGATTGGACCGCAATGCTCAATGAGTACAAGAGCATCATCCAGGCCAACACTGGTCAGGAGAGCGGTATCGACGAAGACGAAGTGAAAGACTACGTGTGGCAGCAGTACACCATCTACTCCGTCATTAGCGATGAGGCCCAGAAACTGGGTCTTGCCGTTACCGACGACGAGTTCAAGGCCTTCCTCACCGACGGCACCAGCCCCATCTTCATGTCGCTTGCCCGTCAGTTTGGTGGTTTCGGCTATATCAACCAGCGCTATCAGATACGTCTCAGCTTCATCGACCAGCAGACGGGGCGTTTCGACTACAACCAGGTCAGCCAGATGTACAACAGCCTGAAGAAAGCCAACGAGCAGCAGCCCCAGGAGTACGGTGAGCTCTTCCGTGAGTTCGAGAACTACTGGAATGCCGCCGAGAAGATGCTGCGCCAGCAGTTGCTCATCTACAAGTACCACACCCTCCTTCAGGCCTGCTATCTCTCCAACCCCATCTCGGCTAAGGAGGCTTACCGCGCCAACACCGTTCAGAGTCGCATTGCCCTCGCCAGCCTCGCCTATAGCGACATCAGCGACAACACCGTCAGCGTGAGCGATGCCGACATGAAGGCCAAGTACGAGGAGAAGAAGGAGATGTTCAAGTGGATCAACGAGACCCGCGACATCAAGTACGTCGTATGTGAGGTGGAAGCCTCCGAGGCCGATGTCGATAACCTGAAGAAAGAACTCACCGAGGCTGGTAAGCAGTTTGCCCACGTCAAGGCCGACAGCCTGACCGTCGAGGACATCGTCAGCACGAGCCACTCCACTGTCAACTACCTTGGACTCGGCTACACCCAGGAAGGCCTTAACAACATCGTTGCCGGACTGGCTGCCCGTGTAGACTCCATGAGCGTCGGTGATACCAGCGAGCCCTTCGCTGTCGACGATGACATGTACCTTGTCAGTGTCATCAAGAAGTACGAGGCCAACGACTCCATACAGTATCAGAGCATCCCCGTTGCCACAAAGGCATCGGCCGATAGTATTGTCAACCTGCTGAACAGCGGCACACCGTTCGACTCTGTCACCTTCTACGGACAGGCCGCCACCAAAGCCTGGCTCGAATCTGCACAATACCAGAACGCCACCTCCATTGGCTACGACGATAAGGCCTTTATCCGTGCCATCACCAGCGCCCCGCGTGGTGAACTGAAGGTGATGCCCATTGGCAGCAACTACCTTGTGTATAAGGTACTCGACACCCGTAATCAGGTGAAGAAATACGACGTCGCCGTCATCAAGCGTCCCATCGAGTTCTCAAACGACACCTACAACGAGACCTACAAGCGCTTCAACGACTTCATCAGCGAGAGCCCCACAACCGACGCCCTCGTGAAGAACGCTGAGAAATACGGTTACACCGTGCGCGATCAGGAGAACATCAACAAGGGCACCCACCGTGTAGGCGGCTACCTCTATGGCAAGAACGGCCAGGTGGTCACCGACCCGAAGACACGCCGTCCTCTCTACGAGCTGCCCAACACCATTGAGGCCATTCGCTGGGCCTTCGACGAAGCTCAGGAGACCAACGTCTCGAAGCTCTACGATCGCTTCGGTGATGGCAAGCGCCTCCTCGTCGTCACCATGACGAAGGTTCACCCCGAGGGCTATCTCGACTGGGAATCAGCTAAGGACTACCTGAAGAACGAAGTTCTCCGCGACAAGAAGTTCCAGATGCTCTCCAAGAAGCTTGGCAACAGTATCGAGGCCGCCCGCCAGCAAGGTGCTGCCGTCGACACCATCTCAGGCATCATGTTCGGTCACGCCACCATCAATGGCATTCCCGAGCGCCGCCTCAGTGGTGCTGTCTCGGCCGTTGCCGTGGGCCAGACGAGCAAGCACGTGGTGAAGGGCGAAAACGGTGCTTACCTCTTCCAGGTCATCGACCGCACCCCCGAAAGCAATGACGACCTCGACATGAAGGCCATCGTGCGCCGCTGCATCCAGCAGAACCGCTCCTACAGCAACTTCGTCCTGAACGAGCTCTATGAGCGTGCCAACGTTGTCGACAACCGCTATAAGTTCTAAGCCCCAGGTGTCTTAGAATATTCACACCAACCATCGCACCCGTGCCCTTCACTCGTAAGGGCACGGGTGCTTGCTTTCTGCCAACAATGAGATATTGCCGAAATAGTTTCAAGCGGCTTGGAACAACTAGTTCAGGGCCGCTGAACTAAAAGTTCAGGGCCGCTGAACTAATGGTTCAGTGGCCCTGAACCACTTTTGGTATGTCGCCGCGAAATGTATTTCAGAAAACAGGCTATTTCTTCAACAGGTCGGGCCGCAGCTGTCGTGTCCGCTCGATGGCCTGTTCCAGTTCCCAGTTACGAATCTTCGCCTCGTTTCCGCTGAGCAGTATGTCGGGCACTCGCCATCCTTTGTAGTCGGCAGGTCGTGTGTAGATGGGTGCTGCCAGCAGGTCGTCTTGAAAGCAATCGCTGAGTGCGCTCTGCTCGTCGCCGATGACTCCTGGCACCACTCTCACTATGGCATCGGCTATCATGGCCGCTACCAGCTCTCCGCCTGTGAGTACGAAGTCGCCAATGCTTATTTCACGTGTTATAAGATGGTCGCGCACACGCTGGTCAATACCTTTATAATGTCCTGCCAGGATGATGAGGTTCCCTTTCAGCGACAGTTCGTTGGCCATGTGCTGGTCGAAGCGCTCTCCGTCGGGGCTGGTGAAGATGACCTCGTCATAATCGCGCTCGGCCTTCAGTGTGGTGATACAGCGGTCGATGGGTTCGCACTGCATCACCATGCCAGCTGACCCCCCATAGGGATAGTCGTCCACGCGGCGCCATTTATCGAGTGTGTAGTCGCGCAGGTTGTGTAGCCTTATCTCGGCCAGTCCCTTTTTCTCGGCCCGTGCCAGGATGCTCTCATGGACGAAGCCTTCAAGCATTTCGGGCAGTACGGTGATGATGTCTATTCTCATAATTGTGTGCAAAGTTACAACTTTTTTTTGTGTCGGCCTAAAAAAAAGGAAAATATCAGACATGCATATCGAAAATTATTCGTACCTTTGCACACTGAAAGAGAAAGCTTTAATAAATAGGTATGGAAATTGCTAGCAAATATGACCCTCGCGAAGTCGAGGGTAAGTGGTATCAGTATTGGCTGGATAACAAGCTTTTCAGCTCTAAGCCAGATGGTCGTGAACCTTATACTATTGTCATTCCTCCCCCCAACGTGACAGGTGTGCTCCACATGGGCCACATGCTCAATAACACCATTCAGGACATCCTTATCCGCCGTGCACGCATGGAGGGCAAGAACGCTTGCTGGGTGCCTGGCACCGACCACGCCTCAATAGCTACCGAGGCCAAGGTGGTGAAGAAACTGGCTGGTGAGGGCATCAAGAAGCGCGACCTGACGCGTGAAGAATTTCTGAAACATGCGTGGGACTGGACCCACGAGCATGGTGGCATCATCCTGAAGCAGCTTCGCCGTCTGGGAGCATCGTGCGACTGGGATCGCACGGCCTTTACCATGGACGACGTCCGTTCGGAGAGCGTCGTCAAGGTGTTTGTTGACCTTTATCGCAAAGGGCTCATCTACCGCGACCTGCGCATGGTGAACTGGGATCCGAAGGCATTGACGGCCCTTTCAACTGAGGAAGTGGTCTACCGCGAGGAGCAGAGCCACCTGTTCCACTTGAAGTACTATGTGGCAAATGCCGACGGTTCAGTATGTTGCGATGGCATCGTGACAAACTGTGAGGATGGCAACGTCATACACAAGGACGAAAAGGGCTACTACGCAGTGGTGGCTACCACTCGCCCCGAGACCATCATGGGTGATACTGCCATGTGCATCAACCCCAAGGATCCGAAGAACCAGTGGCTGAAGGGTCGCAAGGTCATTGTGCCGCTGGTGGGGCGTGTCATTCCCGTCATCGAAGACCGCTATGTCGACATCGAGTTCGGTACTGGCTGTCTGAAAGTCACGCCTGCTCATGACGTCAACGACTACATGCTGGGCAAGACGCACAATCTGGAGACCATCGACATCTTTAATGCCGATGCCACCATCTCCGACGAGAGCCCGCTCTACGTGGGCATGGACCGCATGGACTGCCGCAAGCAGATAGCCAAAGACTTGCAGGAGGCCGGACTGATGGAGCGCATTGAGGACTACACCAACAAGGTGGGCTATTCAGAGCGCAACCCCGACACGGCCATCGAACCGCGCCTGTCGCTGCAGTGGTTCCTTAAGATGAAGCACTTTGCCGACATCGCCTTGCCACCAGTACTGAACGGCGAGATGCATTTCTATCCCGAGAAATACGTTAATACCTATAAGAACTGGCTGGAGAACATCCAGGACTGGTGCATCAGCCGCCAGCTGTGGTGGGGCCATCGTATACCTGCCTATTTCTATGCTGCTGAGGGCAGCGTGGTGGCCGCCGATGCCAAGGAGGCGTTGAAACTGGCTCGCGAGAAGAGCTTCAACCGCGACCTGAAGGTGAGCGACCTGCGTCGTGAGGGTGACACATGGACTTTCGACATGGAAGAGTTTGTCGTGGCACCCAACGTGGACGAGGCCCTGACACTGGCACGCCAGCAAAGCGGCAAGAACGGCCTGCAACTGAGCGACCTGCGTCAGGACGAGGATGCCCTCGACACGTGGTTCAGCTCGTGGCTGTGGCCTGTCAGCCTGTTCGATGGCATTCGCCACCCCGGCAACGAGGAAATCAGCTACTATTATCCCACCAACGATCTTGTGACCGGCCCCGACATCATCTTCTTCTGGGTGGCTCGCATGATTATGGCCGGAGAGGAATACATGGGCACGTTCCCATTCAAGAACGTCTATTTCACGGGTATCGTGCGTGACAAGCTGGGGCGCAAGATGTCGAAGCAGTTGGGCAACTCGCCCGATCCCATCAAGCTGATGGACGACTACGGCGCTGACGGTGTGCGTATGGGCATGATGCTCAGTGCTCCTGCCGGCAACGACATCCTCTTCGACGAGGCCCTCTGCGAGCAGGGACGTAATTTCAACAACAAGATTTGGAACGCCTTCCGTCTGGTGAAGGGCTGGCAGGTGGCCGACAGTTCTGCATGTTGCTGTGCCACAGCAACCAACAAGACCGCCATCGCCTGGATGGACGCCAAGCTGTGCCAGGCCAACGAGGAGCTGAAGGATCACTTCTCGAAGTACCGTATCAATGATGCGCTGATGACTGTCTACAAGCTCTTCTGGGATGAGTTCTCGCAGTGGTACCTGGAGATGGTGAAACCCGCCTATGTAGACGGCAAGCCACAGCCCATTGACCGCGAGACCTACGATGCCACCCTGCGCTTCTTCGAGACATTGCTGAAGATGCTGCACCCCTTCATGCCCTTCATCACTGAGGAGCTGTGGCAGGCCCTCTACGACCGCAAGCCCGGCGAGAGCATCATGCGCGACCAGCTTGTGCTCGCAGGTCTGTCCGCCGAAGGCAGCGCCCTCATTGCTGACTTCGAGTTGGTGAAGCAGGTGGTCTCGGGCGCTCGCACCGTGCGTTCGCAGAAGAACATTGCTCCCAAGGAGAAGCTGGAACTGCAGGCTGTGGGCTCAAACCGCTTTGAGAAATACAACGATGTCATTGCCAAGATGGCCAATCTGTCGGCTATCAGTGTGGTGGAGAGCAAAGACGCGACGGCTTCCGCCTTCATGGTGGGTACTGACGAGTTCGCTGTTCCCCTGGGCGACCTCATCGATGTGAAGGCCGAGATAGAGAAGATTGAGGCCCAGCTGAAGCATCTGGAAGGTTTCCTCATGGGCGTTCAGAAGAAACTTGCCAATGAGCGCTTTGTGCAGAATGCCCCCGAAGCCGTTGTGGCGATGGAGCGCAAGAAGCAGAGCGACGCTGAAGAGAAGATTGCTGCCCTGCGCGAATCGCTGGCTGCATTAAGGAAATAGTAACTTGTTGCTATCACAATGGATTGGTTGTCGACATTATTCACCAATATTGAGTCGCCTGCCCATGTGGCCCTCCTCTATGCCATTGTCATTGCCTTCGGCGTGTACCTGGGCAAGATAAAGGTGGCCGGCATCTCACTTGGTGTGACTTTCGTGCTCTTCGCTGGCATTGTACTGGGACATCTATACCATGTCTATTCCGATGCGGAGTTTGCTGCACCCGAGAAGACACTGACGTTCATACAGGACTTCGGCCTCATCCTCTTTGTCTTTATGATAGGACTTCAGGTGGGGCCGGGCTTCTTTGAGAGTTTCGGGAAAGCAGGCGTCAAGCTCAACGGCCTTGCAGCCACGGCCATCTTGCTCAACATCCTGGTGATGTTTGCGTGTACATACATTTTCTTCGATACCAGCGACAAGTCGTCGTTACCCATGATGGTGGGAACACTCTATGGAGCCGTGACCAACACCCCCGGTCTGGGTGCTGCCAACGAGGCTCTGGTAACCGTCTTTGGCAATAATGCTCCGCAGATAGCCTCGGCCTATGCCTGCGCTTATCCGCTGGGTGTGCTGGGCATTATTGGCGCCATCATCCTGGTGCGCTATATCTGCAAGGTACGTCTGGAGAAGGAAGAAAAGGAACTGTCAGAACAGGAGGGTGCCAAGGCTACGCAGAAGCCTTACAAGATGCACCTTGAGGTGACGAACAAATATCTGGAGGGGAAGACGCTGCTGCAGGTGCACGACTTCCTGAACCGCGACTTCGTTGTGTCGCGTATCGTCCACGAGGGTGAGCTGTCTATTCCCAACCGCAACACCGTGTTCCATCTTGGCGACCAGATGCTGATTGTCTGTGCCGAGGCCGACCAGGAGGCCATCATGGCTTTCATTGGCCCCAAGCTCGACATCGACTTTGAACAGCAGGATCAGCCGCTGGTGTCGAAGCGCATTCTTGTCACCAACTCGAGCATCAACGGCAAGTCGTTTGGCCAGATGCACTTCAGCAGTGTCTACGGCGTGAACGTCACCCGTGTCACTCGTCACGGCATGGAACTATTTGCTTCACCCTCGCTCCCCTTGCAGGTGGGCGACCGCATCATGGTGGTCGGCCAAGAAGATGCCGTAGACCGCGTGGCAGCCAAGATGGGCAACAGCATCAAGCGTCTTGATGCGCCCAACATTGCCACCATCTTCGTTGGCATCATCCTCGGCATCATATTCGGATCGCTGCCGCTGGCCATTCCGGGAATGCCTGTGCCTTTGAAGCTTGGCATAGCTGGTGGCCCGCTCATCATCGCTATCCTCATCGGACGCTATGGCTATAAGGTGAAGCTCGTCACCTACACCACCACGTCGGCCAATATGATGCTGCGCGAGATAGGGTTGGTGCTCTTCCTTGCCAGTGTGGGCATCAAAGCAGGAGCAACTTTCTTCGACACCGTGGCCAACGGCGGTCATCTTTATGTCCTCACGGGCTTCCTTATCACCATCATACCATTACTCATCGTAGGCACAATCGCACGAATGAAGTTCCATTTCAATTATTTCACGATAGCAGGCATGATGGCAGGTACTTACACCGATCCACCTGCTCTGGCATATAGCAATTCCATTTGCTCGAAGGAGGCGCCGGCCGTAGGATATTCGACGGTTTACCCGCTCTCGATGTTCCTGCGAATACTTACCGCTCAGCTGATTGTACTTTTCTTCTGTGGGTAGCTGAAGACGATTAAAACTTAAATAATTATACGCGTAAAACAATGAACAAAACTAAACTCCTGTTAGGGGCATTGATGGTACTGGGAGCTGGAACGGTGTTTGGCCAAGGGGCCAGGAACATCGTTATCAGCGAAGTGCTTACTAACAATGCCACTAGCATTGTAGATGAGTTTGGGCAGCGCGAAGCATGGATTGAGTTGGAGAACACATCGTACACTACTTACAATGTGCGCGGCATGTTCATCACCACCGACAAGACCGTGCTTCAGAAGATGTCTGCTCCCGACCGCATAGCCCGTATGAGCATGATTCCCAGCGGTGACGACCGTATGGCGATGGGTGGCAAGAAGCACCTGATGCTCTTCTGTAACTCGAATCCAGCTCGTGGAAAGTTGCACATGTCAGTGAAACTTCCCGCCGGCGAGCCAGTGTGGATTGCTTTGTACAATGGAAATGGCGTGGAGCTGATTGACTCGGTTACCGTGCCTGTACTTGCGCCCGATTGCTCTTTTGCCCGTGGAGAAAACGGACTGTGGGCGAAGAAGAATCCCCATGAGGTGACGCCAGGTATTGAGAATGCTGTGGGGGAAGGAAAGGTGAGAGAAACGGGGCTGGACAAGTTCAAGAAGAACGACCCGCACGGTTTCGCCATGGCTATCATGGCAATGGGCATTGTCTTCATGTGCCTGGCCTTGCTCTGGCTGTTCTTTACACTCTTCGGCATGTTGATGCGCCATCTTGATACGGCCAAGAAGGTGGCTAATACCCAGCCCATCAAGCCCATCACCAAGACCGTGGAGAAGACCGCTGAGATAGGCCACAAGACCAGTAACATCCTGCAAGAAGGCTTCGACATGCGCGGCATTGACATGGAGGTCTACATGGCCGTCATTGGTATGGCCCTACGACAGTATGAGGATGATGTCCATGATGTTGAGAGCGGCATCATCACCATTAAGTCGAAAGATACCGACTGGGACGATGAGTACAGTCAGATGACACATTGGCACGATCCATTCCGTCCTACTGACCACAATGCCCCCTCCATCCCCAAGACCCCAAATTTACATTGAATAAACCACAAGACTTATGAAAAAGTATCAGTATAAAGTGAAAGGCGTAGACTATGAAGTTGAAATCGCCCATGTAGAAGGAAAAATAGCAAAGGTAAATGTCAATGGCATTCCTTTCGAGATAGAGATGCAGAAGCCCATCAATGCCGCTAAGCATCCCGCCTTGGCAGCCACCAAGGTTCAGTCTCCTGCTGCTGCAGCCCCCAATGCACCGCAGGCCCCCGCAGCAGCCCCCAAGCCAGCTCCTGCTGCTGCCGCACCAGCCCCTGCTGCCGTTCCCGCTGGCGCCGGTGCACCGCTGAAGGCTCCTCTGCCCGGCACCATTACCGAAGTGAAGGTGCAAGTTGGACAACAGGTGAATGTCGGCGACACGCTGCTGGTGCTCGAGGCCATGAAGATGCAGAATAACATCGAGTCGGAGTATGCCGGTCAGGTAACTTCAATAATCGTAAAACCGGGTGACACGGTGATGGAAGGCGCTGTGCTGCTCACAATAGGGTAGGGCATTATGTTCGATTTCATAGCTGAGAACTTCAACGAATTCCTGACGTACACGGGCTTTGCCAACGCTACGACGGGAAACATGATTATGATAGCGGTTGGTGCGCTCTTCATCTATCTTGCCATCAAGAAAGATTTCGAGCCACTGCTGCTGGTGCCCATTGGTCTTGGCATCATTCTGGGCAATATCCCTTTCCGTGGTGATGCAGGTTTGGAGATTGGTCTCTACGAGGACAACTCCGTGCTGAACATCTTCTATCAGGGCGTGCGCCAGGGATGGTATCCACCGCTTATCTTCCTCGGTATTGGTGCCATGACCGACTTCTCGGCCCTTCTTGCCAATCCAAAGCTGATGCTCATCGGTGCTGCCGCTCAGTTTGGCATCTTCGGTGCCTACATGATAGCCCTGGCCTTTGGATTTGAGCCCAACCAGGCAGCAGGCATTGCCATCATTGGTGGTGCCGATGGTCCCACGGCCATCTTCCTCTCGTCGAAGCTGAGTCCGAACCTCATGGGTGCCATTGCCGTGTGTGCCTACAGCTATATGGCTCTCGTGCCCCTTATCCAGCCGCCTATTATGCGACTGCTTACCACGAAGAAAGAACGCGTCATCAAGATGAAGCCAGGTCGTAATGTCAGTCAGACGGAACGCATCCTGTTCCCCATTATTGGCTTGCTTATTACCACGTTCATCGTGCCTTCAGCCCTGCCTCTGCTGGGAATGCTGTTCTTCGGCAATCTGCTGAAAGAGAGTGGTAAGACCACACGCCTTGCTAAGACAGCAGGCAACGCCCTGAACGACATTGTGGTCGTGCTCCTGGGTCTGACTGTTGGCTGCTCTACACAGGCCAGCGAGTTCCTCACCTTGAACACGGTCTTTATCTTTGCCATCGGTGCCTTCGCCTTTGCCATTGCCTCGGCCAGTGGTGTGCTCTTCGTGAAGCTGATGAACCTCTTCCTGCCTAAGGACAAGAAAATCAATCCGCTCATTGGTAATGCCGGCGTGAGTGCCGTGCCGATGGCTGCTCGTATCAGTCACAACCTTGGACTGGAATACGACCGCCATAACTTCCTGCTCATGCACGCCATGGGCCCAAACGTGGCAGGCGTCATTGGTTCGGCAGTGGCAGCAGGTGCATTGCTCGGATTCCTGTCGTAGCAGGGATTGGCTTTCTTTATCTTACTGCTGGTGATGGGCTGCGCCACCCAGCAGGAACGGCTTCTTACAGAGACTGCGTGGCGACCAGCTGTGCAGTTATCTGTACTATGTGGAGAGCAAAGCGAAGTTGAAGTACACACAACTAGAAACCCAATAGATATGAACAGAACCAATCTCATCATTCGATACTTGTCAGCCTGGGTAGCAGCAGTAGTCATTTGTTTGGCTCTTCCAGCCTGTGGCGGCGGAACAATTAATAAGACACAAACATATAGCACTACCCAGGAGGACTCGCTGTTGATGCAGCTTATGATCAATCAGGAGTTCGACAAGCTGGGTTTGCTGGATATGCAGACGGGCCGTCTGAACTTTTGCAATGCAGGCCATAATCCTCCCATCATAGCCGGCGGTGACCATCAGGGCGACTTTCTCGAGAAGGTGCCCAATGCGCCTATCGGTCTCTTCCCTGGCCTTGAGTACGAGGGAGAGGAGATTGCTAGCGTGATGGGACGCTCCCTTTTTATCTATACCGATGGCCTGAATGAGGCCGAGAACCAGCAGCAGGAACAGTTTGGCGATGAGCGTCTGCTGAGCATCTTGCGGCATACCCGCTTCGACACCGCACAGCAGTTGATAGAAATTCTGAAGCATGAGGTTGACAGTCATCGCGACGGCGCCGAGCCTAACGACGACCTGACGATGATGTGTGTGATGGTGAAATAAGCCGATTTACTAAAAAAAACGAGGTATTATTTGCGGGGATGCAATTTTTCCCCTAATTTTGCAAAGTATAAATAATGATCCAACAAAGATGAAAAAGACAATATTGATTTGTGCATTCTTGTTCATAGCAGTCTCAACGTCTCTTGCAGCCCAGCAGCTGAGGCTGAAAGATATTACTGACGGCACCTTTCGTGCCGAGGCGATGGCCGCTGTCGAGGCTTTGGTCGATGGTGAGAGTTATGCCCAAATCTCCGACGACGGCAAACGCATTCTGAAGTTCTCGTTCAGGAATGGCCAGCAGACGGGCGTCCTCTTCGATGCTGCCACGGCCCGTGGAGCGAATGTCAGACGGGTTGATGGCTACCTGATGAGCCCCGATGGGCGTCGTATGCTTATCCAGACGCAGACGGAACGCATCTACCGCCATTCCTTTACCTCCACCTATTATATATATACGATAGCCAACAACAAACTGGAGCCCTTGAGCGACGGTGGCCCTCAGCAGGCCCCCCTATGGTCGCCCGACGGCAATGTGGTGGCTTTTGTCCGCGACAATAACATCTTCCTGGTGAAGTTGCTCTACAACAATGCCGAGAGCCAGGTAACGAAAGATGGCGAGCGTGGCAAGGTGCTGAACGGTATACCCGACTGGGTCAATGAGGAAGAGTTTGCCACCAGTCAGTCGATGGCTTTCACTGCCGACTCCCAGCAGTTAGTGTGGATTCGCTATGATGAGTCGCAGGTGAAGGAATATTCCATCACCATGTTCCAGGGCATGATGCCGTGCCATGAGGAGTATGCCGCTTATCCCGGTTCCTTCTGTTATAAGTATCCCAAGGCTGGACAGCAGAACTCAACGGTGAGCGTGAAGAGCTTCGATATCAAGAGTCGTCAGACGCGTACCCTCCAGGTGCCGCTCGACGTGGATGGCTACATTCCCCGTCTGAAGTCTACCAGCGACCCAACGAAGGTGGCCGTCTTCACCCTTAACCGTCATCAGGACAATCTGCGTCTCTATCTGGCTAACCCCATGTCGACGGTGTGCCAGTTGGCGCTCGATGACAAGGTGGACAAGTACATCAACGAAGATAGCTATTCCGATGCACAGATTTCTGCAGCCCACATCGTGCTGACCAGTGAGCACAGCGGCAAGAACAGCATCTACGTCTACTCCTTGGGTGGTCAGTTGCAGCGCACTGTTACACAGGGCGTGGTGACCAGCTTCTATGGCTACGATGAGGCTACGGGCGACGTCTTCTTTGCTGCCTGTCCTGACGGTGCCGCTACCGAGCAGAAGGTCTATGTGTCCCACCGCAATGGTCGCACCGACTGTCTTACACCCGCTGGCGGCTGGCATTCTGCCATCTTCTCCAACGACTATAAGAACTATCTGCTTACCCGTAGCGACTTGAACACCCCTCCTGTCACCACGCTCTGTTCTTCAGCTGGTGGCAAGCAGGTGAAGGCACTCGTCGACAACAAAGGTCTTGCTTCAACCTATGCCTCCTATGATATGGGGCGCAAGGAGCTCTTTTCCTTTACAACGAGCGAAGGCGTTCAGCTGAACGGTTGGATGGTTAAACCCGCAGGTTTCGACCCCTCGAAGCATTATCCCGTCATCATGTACCAATATGGTGGCCCTGGTAGTCAGCAGGTGAAGAACGCCTGGGGCATTGGCATGAACGGCCAAGGAGCTATCCTCGAACAATATCTGTCACAGCAGGGGTATATCGTGGCATGTGTCGACGGACGTGGAACAGGCGGCCGCGGCGCCGAGTTCGAGAAATGCGTCTATCTGCAGCTGGGCCTTCTGGAGGCCCGCGACCAGGTGGAGGCTGCCTTGTGGCTGGGACACCAGACATATGTCGACAAAGACCGCATTGCCATCTGGGGATGGTCGTATGGCGGTTTCAACACTCTCATGTCGATGAGTGAGGGTAGGGGAGTGTTCTGCTGCGGCATAGCCATTGCTCCTCCCACCGACTGGCGCTTCTACGACACCGTCTATACCGAGCGCTACATGCGCACCCCGCAGGAGAATTCCAAGGGCTACGACGACAATCCCATCCGTCGCGCCTCACAGCTTCATGGTGCGCTGCTGATGTGTCATGGGTTGGCTGATGACAATGTGCATTACCAGAATACGGCTGAATATGCCGAGGCACTGGTGCAGGCCGACAAGGACTTCAGTCAGCTGGTCTACACCAACCGCAATCACAGCATCTACGGCGGCAACACGCGCCATCATCTGTTCCGTCAGTGTGTGAATTTTTTCAACGCCAATATGAAGAAGTAAACAGGCCAACAACCGCAAATCACGTGACTGACAATTGACAAAAATCAACAAAATGGCGGTGTGTGCACACAAAATTTTGATAATTTTGCTCTCAGTTTGTGAATAATGCTTAACTTTGCAACCGTTTTCAGAGGGGGCCTCGGTTCTTGAGAACATAACGCCCCTTAAAGTTTAACAATTTAAACAGATAACAAGAAATGAAAAAGATTTTATCTCTTATCGCAGTTGCTTTCGTGGCAATGAGCGTGAACGCACAGGTTTATGTTGGCGGTAGCGTCAGTGTGAATGCTTGGAGCAGCCAGAAGTTGGCTGGTGACCGCAGCGAGACCACATTCAAAATTCTCCCCGAGGTTGGTTACAACCTGAACGATGAGTGGGCCATTGGTGCCGTCATCGGTTACGAGAGCGACAAGTGGGCCCTTGTTGATGGCGTCAGCGAGAACGCTTTCACCTTCAATCCCTATGCTCGTTACACCTTCCTGAAGAGCGGTAAGGTAAGCCTTTTCGTTGATGGCGGTGTTGACTTCACCACAGCTTCTAAGGCTGACTGGAATGAGATTGCTGTTGGCTTCAAGCCCGGTCTGGCCGTTAGCCTGACTGACAATATCAGCTTCGTGTCTCACGTTGGTTTCATTGGCTGGGATCAGCTCAACCCCGATGGCGACGACAACAACATCTCGAAGTTCGGTCTTGATCTGAGCGGTGCTAACCTGCTCTTCGGTCTCTACTTCAACTTCTAATCGAGAACTGAACACAACATCTACGGGGATGTGCCAGACAATTGGTGCATCCCCGCTTTTTTATTATTGCTGTCCTCAAATAGCTTTGTTCGTTGATGGAGTAAAGACAGCCTGTTGCCATTGATAACCTTGATGTCACTATCTCAGTAGACTGTCGCGTCAAGAGCAAACGGGACACTGCTTCCCGCATATGGGGTAGAAAGATAATAGTATGGAAACATAACGTCTAGGACGTAGGGCGAGCCGAGGTGATGTATCGATGAAAGGACATTGCTGGATAATGTACCATGCAGGACAGGAGCGGAGTACGAATTTTCTTTACATCGATATTTCTTCAAAAATGGAAGCACCGCTTTGAGAGTGGAAAAGGACAGCTTTTTGACCCTCAAAGCTGTCCTTTTCCACTCTCAAAGCGGTGCTTCTCTAAAATCCCCGTTGTACGGCTCTTTTTGTGAATTTGAATTTGTTTTACATTCTCTTTCACTTCAAGAAGCGCAAAATTCTGCAGTATTTACATCAAAGAGCACGAAAAAGACTTTTCGTTGTTTTTGGGTATTTTGATGTTAATATAAGTTTTTTTTTCAGCGAATATGCTCCATGTTTGGTGGTTCGCAAAATTATTCGTAACTTTGCAGGCATATGAAACAGATTACAGTAAACGACCAGGATCTGAGCCTGGCAGCACTCGAGGGTAACGACGAGTTCCTGGCTGTATTCATTAAAGCCATCCGTGAGGCTATTGGTGGTGAACCCACTGCCGAGACGATGGCCGAACTGAACGCCGACCAGATGACCCTGCTATGTTGGGACACCCTTCATCAGGAGGTGATGGATGGTGGCTTTATCCAGCTGATTCACAATGGGTATGGCCCGTTTATCTTTAAGAATCCCTTTGCGAAGGCTCTGAACAAGATGTGGCACATGCGTGAGCTGTCGAAGATGCTCTATGAGGTACACACGCTGTGGCTTGAGAACCGCGAGGCATTGGAGGCCGATTGTGACGACGATGAGTTCATGGCGTTGTTCGAGCGTCATCCGCAGTTCGACGACTATGACGACATGTTTGTTGAGAAAGAAGAGGAGTGGACGGCCCAGATAGCCCATTATGTGGACGAGAACATAGAAAAGTTTGCACACGTCGTATGAACAAGGAACAGGAACAGCTTCGCAAGAAGAGCCCCATACAGATTAAGAATCGTAAGGCCGCCTTTGAATATTTCTTCATTGAGGAGTTCACGGCCGGCATTGTGCTTACCGGCACCGAGATTAAGTCTATTCGAGCCGGCAAGGCCTCGCTCGTCGACACCTACTGCACCATCATCCGTGGCGAGCTTTGGGTGAAAGGCATGAGTATCAGTCCCTATTTCTATGGCTCGTACAACAATCACGAGCAGAAGCGTGACCGCAAATTGTTGCTCACCCGTCGCGAGATAAACCGCCTGGAGAGTGCCACGAAGCAGACAGGCTACACCATCGTGCCCACTTTAGTGTTTATCGACGACAAAGGGCGTGCGAAGGTCGATTTGGCCCTGTGTAAAGGTAAGAAGGCCTTCGATAAGCGCCAGACGCTGAAGGAAAAAGAAGACCGCCGCGAAATGGATCGCGCCATGAAGGGTTTCAAATAGCGACATCATACATTTCTCATTTCTCATTCCTCATTCCTCATGATACGTACTTTGATTTTTGACCTCGGCGGCGTTGTGTTGACGCTCGACCCTCAACAGGCAGCACAGCGCTTTGAAGAGCTTGGCCTGAAAGATGCCGGTCAGTATCTTGACTCCTACACCCAGCATGGCATCTTCGGCGATTTAGAGGCAGGTGCCATCGATGCCGAGACCTTCAGGAAGGAGTTCAGCCAGCTGATTGGCCGCGAGGCAACCTATGCGGAGTGCTGCTATGCCTGGCAGGGCTATGCGCGAGACCTGCCTCAGCGCAACCTCGACGTGCTGCAACGTCTGCGCAATGAAGGCTACAGGTTGCTGCTATTGTCGAACACCAACCCCTACATGATGGAGTGGGTGCTGTCCGACCGCTTCGACGGGCACGGACATGGTGTCGACCATTATTTCGACGCTCTCTACCTGAGCTATCAGATGAAAGTGATGAAACCCGACGAGCGCTTCTTCCGCCGTGTGCTTGAAGCTGAGAAGACATGGGCCTCAGAGTGCCTGTTCATCGACGACGGCCCAAGAAATGTGGCTGCCGCCAGTCAGATCGGCCTTCACACCTTCTGTCCGAAGAATGGTGAGGACTGGACGGAGAAAATCTATGATTTCCTGAAATAGGCACTGACCAATGAAAACAACCGAGAAACGACAACTATGATTCTAACTATCAGTAATATGAAGAGAGTGTTTGGCAATCGATGGGTGCTGCTGCTCTGTCTATCGTTCATCCTTTTGCATTTGTCGCTTAGCCCTATGACGGCTCAAAAGAAGCGCGAATTCCGCGGTGCGTGGATTCAGTGCGTGAACGGACAGTTCCAGGGACTGTCGACCGAGAAGATGCAGCAGACACTGAGCTATCAGCTCGACGAATTGCAACGCGACGGTGTGAATGCAATCATCTTCCAGGTGCGCCCCGAGTGCGATGCCCTCTACCAGAGCAGCATTGAACCCTGGAGCCGTTTCCTGACAGGCCAGCAGGGTAGGGCACCTCAGCCCTATTGGGATCCTCTGCAGTGGATGATAGACCAGTGCCACGCGCGGGGTATGGAACTTCATGCCTGGATCAATCCCTATCGTGCGAAGACGAAGAGCACTGCGGCACTGTCTGCGCAGCATATCGCCGTGCAACATCCTGAGCGTTGCTTCGACTACGATGGGCTTAAGATACTGAATCCTGGCATTCCCGAGAATCGTGATTATATCTGCATGGTGGCCAAAGACATTGTTACACGCTACGACGTTGACGGCATCCACATGGACGACTATTTCTATCCCTATCCAGCAGCAGGGCAGCAGATTCCCGATGATGTCCAGTTCCGTCAATATCCCAATGGCTTCAGCAACCGCGGCGATTGGCGGCGCAATAATGTGAACCTCTTCATACGGCAGTTCTATGAGACTGTGCATCAGGCAAAGCCCTGGGTGAAGGTCGGCATCTCGCCTTTCGGCATCTATCGCAACAAACGCTCGGCTGACATCGGCAGTCAGACCAACGGCCTCCAGAACTACGACGACCTCTATGCCGACGTACTGCTTTGGGTGAATAACGGATGGCTGGACTACTGCGTGCCTCAGCTTTATTGGGAGATAGGGCATAAGAGCGCCGACTATGCCACCCTCATACAGTGGTGGAACCAGTATGCTTCGGCTCGTCCGCTCTATATTGGCGAGGATGTGGAGCGTACGGTGAAAGCCACCGACCCGCAGCGCCCTGGCCAACACCAGCAGCCAGCCAAACGGGCACTCACCGAGCAGATGCCGGGGGTGAAGGGCTCCGTGCTCTGGTATGCCAAGGCTGCAGTCGACAACGTAGGCAACTATGGCACTATGCTCAGGCAGTACTATTGGCGCTATCCTGCCCTGCAGCCCCAAATGGCCTTCCTCGATAATGCCGCACCGAAAAAGCCACGCAAGCTGAAGCCCGTCCTCATGGAGGATGGAAACCTGGTGCTCTTCTGGACGGCTCCGCGCAGTAAGAAATGGAGCGACGAGGCAACACGCTATGTCGTCTACTGCTTTGCTCAGGGCGAAACCATCAACACCGATGATCCCTCGCACATCGTGGCTATCACACCGCAGACCTTCCTACGACTGCCGTACATCGATGGCACGCACCGCTATACATATGTCGTAACAGCCCTTGACCGCCTGCAGAACGAGAGCAAGCCCGTGAAGAAGACCGTCAAGTTGTGATCAGGCGGGTCATAAACCAGAAGAAGCAGAAACCCCAAGGGCGAAAGTCCTTGGGGTTCTGTGTTTGTTTGGAATAAGTATTTGTGTGCCTGGCTTAGGCTTCTGCTTCGGGAATGACCGAAACGACACTCTTGTTGTGATAGCCGCGATGGAAGTCCACCGTTCCGTCAATCAGAGCAAAGAGGGTATCGTCCTTACCGATGGCTACGCCATTACCGGGGTTGTGGTGGGTGCCGCGCTGGCGAACAATAATGTTGCCGGCCTTCACCTTCTGACCACCCCAAATCTTAACGCCAAGTCGCTGGGCTGCACTCTCGCGGCCGTTCTTTGAGCTACCTACACCTTTTTTATGTGCCATAACTGCGTCCTCCTTTAAGCGATTACTTGTTTAACTTCTACCTGAGTGAACTGCTCACGATGACCGTTCTTCTTGCGTGAGTCCTTGCGGCGCTTCATCTTGAAAACAATCACCTTGTCGCCCTTAACGAGCGGGTTCACTACTTCTACTACTACTTTTGCGCCCTCTACGGTGGGTGCGCCTACCTTGACAGCGCCGTCAGCATCGACGAGCAGCACTTTGTCAAATTCAACAGTCTTGCCGGCTTCCACGTCCTTGATGTGGTGAACGAAGAGCTTCTTGCCCTCTTCGGCTTTGAACTGCTGACCCTGGATTTCTACAATTGCGTACATTGCTTTATTTAATTTGTATTTAGGGGTTTTTCCGTGAGGCGATATACGTTCGTATATTCTTCACCAAGCCTCGTCGGACTCTGTTTCGGGCTGCAAAGGTACGAATAATAATTGAGAATCGGGATTAGAGGTTTGACTTTTGTCTCCTGCGTTTGCAAAATTTAACTGTTTTTGGGATGATTTATCCGCATTCACCGCGATTTGTTTCACAAATTAGCCTAAAACGCCTTCTGACGCCTTGGCGTTTTGTCTGTACAATAGGCTGTCACGCTCATGTCTGGATTCCACTTAAAAAGTCTTTTTTAACGTTCAATCCAAAAAAAACGAGTTCTAATGATGATTTTTTGCGGAAAAAAGCGTACCTTTGCAGGCAACAAAACCAAAAAACGCTTAAAACAATCAAATCTATTGAAGTAATGAAACAATTCAACGACAAGAACTTTGTCCTTGAGACCGAGGTGGCTCAGGACTTGTACCACAACCATGCGGCTAAGATGCCTATCATCGACTATCACTGCCACCTGATACCTGAGATGGTGGCCAATGACCATCGTTTCAAGAGCATCACCGAGCTGTGGCTTGGCGGCGACCACTATAAGTGGCGTGCTATGCGTACCAATGGCGTTGACGAGCGCTACTGCACCGGCAAAGACACCAGCGACTGGGAAAAGTTCGAGAAATGGGCCGAGACGGTACCCTACACCCTGCGCAATCCCCTGTACCACTGGACGCATCTGGAGCTGAAGACGGCCTTTGGCATTGAGAAGCTGCTGTCGCCGAAGACGGCCCGCGAGATTTTCGACGAGTGCAATGAGAAGCTGCAGAAACCCGAGTTCAGCGCTCGTGGGCTGATGAAACACTATCATGTGGAGTGCGTCTGCACCACCGACGATCCCGTGGACGATCTTCACAACCATATTGAGTATGCCAAGCACAAGGCCCAGGACGACCCGATGATGATTCCTGCCTGGCGCCCCGACAAGGCCATGAACATCGAAAAGCCCGAGTTCCCTGCCTACGTAGAGCAACTGGCAAAGGTGAGCGGTGTGAACATTGTGAAGTTCGCCGATATGGTCGATGCCCTTCAGAAACGTCACGATTTCTTCGCTGCCAACGGTTGTAAACTCTCCGACCACGGCATTGAGGAGTTCTACGACGAGGAGTACACCGATTCGCAGATTGAGGTCATCTTCGAGAAGGCCATGCGCGGCCAGCAACTGTCGCAGATGGAGGTACGCCAATACAAGAACTGCTTCCTCACCGTGATGGCCGAGATGGATGCCGATGCCAACTGGACACAGCAGTTCCACTACGGCGCTATCCGCGACAACAACACAGCCATGTATAACCAGCTCGGCCCCGACACTGGCTTCGACTCGATAGGTGAGTTCAATACCGCACGTGCCATGTCGAAGTTCCTGAACAAGCTGAACATGAAGGGCAAGCTCACGCGTACCATATTATATACTTTGAATCCCTGCGCCAACGAGGTGATAGCCACGATGCTGGGCAACTTCCAGGGCGGTGAGCCGGGTAAGATACAGTTTGGTAGCGGATGGTGGTTCAACGACCAGATGGATGGTATGATCAAGCAGATGAACGCCCTCTCGGTGCTTGGACTGCTGAGCCGCTTTGTAGGAATGCTCACAGACAGCCGCTCGTTCCTCAGCTATCCGCGCCATGAGTACTTCCGTCGCATCCTCTGCAACCTGTTGGGCAACGACGTGGAGAAAGGTCTGCTCCCCGATGACCGCGAGCTGCTGGGCAAGATGGTAGAGGACATCAGCTATAACAATGCCCGCCGCTACTTCAAGTTCTATTGATTGCCTCTTCCAACTAATAAAAGGGAACTATTATCTTTGACGACAACGGATTCCACGAATTCTACGAATTATCTTATCTGGTGATTAGCAGTATAGATTAAATCCGCAGACTTCGTGGAGTCCTTTTTTTTCGTGGCAATTTTATCATATTGGGGAGCGGATTATAGACGTAGTACTTGAACAGTTATATTGAATTCAAACCATTTTAGGTGACATTTGTTTGTTGTTGTAATGGCTATTACATTAGAAATCAGAAAGAAGTATGATTGGATTGACTGGATGAAGGCCTTGGGCATTTATCTGGTTATTTTGGGCCACTTCTTTTCTGTCGGTGAGGAGTTTATATATGTATTTCATGTGCCCTTATTCTTTCTTGTCGCAGGTTTATTGAGCCCACTTGTAAAAGTCATTATTTTCAGAATACCCCAAAAGAGTGCTTACACTTTGCTCTGTTCCGTTGGAAAATATGACTTTTTGTTAAGTAGAACTCGTTAGTATATACATTATGTGCTATGTTACAGCCG
>JAILPA010000141.1 GCA_024690505.1 Prevotella sp. | reverse complement strand
GAGCTGCAACTTGAGGGGACGGAGCTGCAACTTGAGGGGACGGAGCGGCAGCTTGAGGGGACTGGGGCGTCTCATCGTAGGGCACGTGCAGGTATTTCTCTACCTTTGCGGTGGCCATGAGGCGATGTGTCACCTTGTCTTCTTTCACGTATACGATGTAGCTGCGGCCCTGCTCCATGCGCTGCTTCTGTTCGCGGAATGGGCAGAAGAGGTCTTTCATCAGCCCCCACTTCAAGAATGCTCCGTATTTGTTGATCCATGCCACCTCTAAATAGGCAAATTCGCCCACGCGGGCCAAGGGTCGCTCGGTGGTGGCGATGATGCGCTCGTCCTGGTCTAAGTAGACGAAGACCTCAATGGTGGCTCCGAGCGTTAAGCCCTCGGGCACGTAGCGTTTAGGCAGAAGGATGTCGCCCGTCTGTTCGTCGCCTTGCAGGTAGAGACCCTGCTCGGCAGCGTGGTCGACGGTAAGGGTATTGAAATCGCCGAGTTTTATCATAGTCTTAGTCCCCTGGTAAGGGGAGTGGCGGTTTGAGCAAGCGTAGGGTCAAACCAATTGTTATGTGATGTTAATAACGCTGGGAGTCTGCGCTTGCTCAGCTCCCATTGCCCTAACTGAGAGGGTTCAGCAGACCGTCCTTCATGTGGATGGTGCGGTCGGTGAGAGTGGCCAGTGTCTCATCGTGGGTGACTATGACGAAGGTCTGTCCGTACTGTTGTCGCAGGTCGAAGAACAGCTGGTGCAGCTCCTGCTTGTTCTGCGAGTCGAGCGAGCCGCTGGGCTCGTCGGCCAGTATGACGGCGGGGTTGTTCACCAGTGCCCTGGCCACGGCTATGCGCTGCTTCTCGCCACCCGATAGTTCGGCTGGCTTGTGGTGACCACGGTCGGTGAGGCCCATGAAGCGTAGCAGCTCCTCGGCGCGTTCCTTGGCCTTGGCCTTCGACTGGCCTCCGATGAAGGCCGGTATCATAATGTTCTCAATGGCTGTAAACTCGGGCAACAGCTGGTGGAACTGGAATACGAAGCCCAGGTGGCGGTTGCGGAAGTCGCTGAGCGCTTTCTGCGAGAGCGAGGTGACGTCGACGTTGTCTACGCGCACCGTGCCCGTGTCGGGGCGGTCCAGTGTGCCGATGATTTGCAGCAGTGTGGTCTTGCCGGCGCCGCTGGGCCCAACGATGCTCACCACCTCGCCGCGTCCAATGCTGAGGTCGATGCCTTTCAATACTTGCAGTGAGCCGAAGCTCTTGGTGATATTAGTGATCTCTATCATGGCGAAGGGTGTTGAGGGTAATGCTTAGTGTGAGGAGTGAATGAGCCGCAGGATGGCATCGTAGATGCTTCGTTCTTCGTGGTGTTGTGCCTCGGTGAAGCTCATGGCCTCCTCCTTGGTGTCGTTGCCGAACTGGTCGGGGAAGATAATCATCAGGTTCTTGCCGCTGAAGTACTGCTGCAGCTCGTCGGGCAGGTGCTCCAGGGCATTCTTGTAGGAGATAGTGCCCTTACGGGCAGTGACGATGACGAACATGTGGTCGTCGGCAATGTTGGCGGCCAGCTGTGGCAACTCGTTCCAGTGAGTCATTATGCTGAACTCTGCCCTGACGTTGGGGTGGTGGCTGCTCAGGTGCTCACGTATCAGGACAAACGACTCCTGCCGCCCGTGGAACTGTATGCGGCAGCCCGACTGCTCTGCCAGGCGGCTCAGGCGCTCCAGCCACCGATGGAAGCCAGGCTCGTACTCGGCCCTCGACGGCACCGCTACCTGTATGAGTCGCAGCGTGCTCAGCGGCTGCACAAAGCGGGTGAGGATAATCTGGCGGTTCAGGCCGTTGTAGAGGCTCTGGATGAACTCGCCCCAGAACTTCGGGCTCACGTCGGTGTGGACGTGCATCCCCATTACTATCTCTGAACAGGCGAACTCGCGGAAAGCGTGCTTGATGCCGTTGGCGATGTTGGTTGCCAGGCGCACCTGAGTCTGCATTCGCACCTCGCTGGCACTGGCTTGCTGCTGCAGGTTCTCAAGCAGACGCAGACCCTGTTCGTGGCCTATGGAGCTGTTGCCGTCGTCGTAGACTACGTTTAGCGCCACCAGACCGCGGTTGAGCCGTTGGTTGCGCATCATCAGCGACAGACTGAGCAGCTGTGGGGCTATTTCGGGGTATTTTACGCACAGCAGTATCTTCTCATCGTCGCCCTTCCCAGCCGTGGCAGCAGCCAGGTGGGCCTTCTCGTGCAGCACAATGCTCTGGGCCGACCTCTCGGTGACAATGGTCGAAATGACGCACGTCACCAGAATCATTATCACCACGCCGTTCAGCATGTCGTCGTTCACCAGGTTCAGCCTCATGCCCACCATCACCATTGCGATGGCGCCTGCTGCGTGGGCCGACGTGAGACCGAACATCATGTTGCCGTCGCGTTGGGGCAGACGGAACAGCAGGCTGCTGATGTAGGCTGCCACGGCCTTGCCGAATGTGCCGATGAAGGCTATCAGCACCACAATCCACACCACCTCGCCGCCCTGGAAGAGCGTCGTGACGTTGATGAGCATTCCCACGCCGATGAGGAAGTAGGGAATGAACACCGCATTACCTATGAACTCGATGCGGTTCATCAGTGGCGACACGTGGGGGATGTACCGGTTAAGTATAAGGCCCGAGAAGAACGCACCGAAGATGCCCTCTAGTCCGATGAACGCGGTCAGCGCGGCGCTGAGGAACATCACTGAGAGCACGAATATATACTGCATCACAGCATCGCTGTAGCGGCGCAGGAAGTAGCGTGTCAGTCGGGGGATAATGAAGACGGAGCCCGCAATGAAGGCTGCCAGCTTCAGGAGGAAGAAAAGCCAAAAGATAAGCTGCGAGGCAAATGCTGGGAGTTGCGATGCCAGCGGAACCTCCGGCCTGGTATAAGCCGCTGAAAGCACCGCTATCATAACCAGCGACAGGAAGAGCGAAATCATCGACGACCCTACACTCAGTGCCACCGACGAATGGCGCTGAAGTCCGTAGCGTCCTATGATGGGGTAGGCAATGAGCGTGTTCGAGGCCATGATACAGCCCAGGAGGAACGATGTGGGGTGGGTGTAGTCGAGCACCAGCCGCGCCACTACATAGGTCATCGTCAGCGGCACCAGACACGTCAGCAGACCGAAGGTGAAGAAGCGCTTCGTGTTCTTCTTCACGCTCTTCATGTCCATCTCCAGTCCTGCCAGGAACATGATGTAGTAGAGTCCCACCTGTCCGAAAATCTCGAACGACGAGCCGCGCTCCAGCACATTCAGCCCGAACGGCCCCACGAGCACACCCGCCAGCACCATGCCGATGATGTGCGGTATGCGCAGCTTGCTCATAATGATGGGGGCGAAAAGAATGATGAGCAACACCACGAAGAATATCAGCGTGGGGTCGCTTATCAGGGGGGCTGTAGCCAGTAGCATGCTCATTTCGCCTGCAAAGTTACGAAAAAACGAGAGAAATGCAAAAGGAAAGCTTGCTTTTCTTTTGCATTTCCGAGGATTTGAATTATCCTTACATTATACTAGTCCCATCAAACTATTGTGATGTTTGGCGGACCGCAGATAATTGTAATCATTGAAGAAGGAAGCCCCCGCCTTGTCAGGGCTTTGGTGACAAGCCGATGAAGCGAGCCACGCGGCGGGCATACTCTGTGGGGTCGACGCTGTATGCCAGGGCATGTGCCGCCCCCTTCACCACCCACAGCTCTTTCTGCGATGGCTTTGCCTGGTAGAGCCGGTAGACCATCGCCGTGGGTACGAAGGTGTCGGCATCGCCGTGGATGAACAGCATGGGGTGGGGGCAGCGGCTTACCTGCTCGATGGCCGATGCCTCGCCGAAGCTCCATCCGTGGCGCCATTTGCAGAGCAGACTGCTGGTGTACATCACCGGGAAGGGGGGCAGTCCGAACATGTCGTTCATCTGTGTGGCGAACTCGTCCCACACGTTGGTGTAGCCGCAGTCCTCAACGAAACGGATATCGCGCACGCCGTCGGGCATCCTTTCGGCTGATAGCATCATGGTGGTGGCGGCGCCCATTGATACGCCGTGAACCACCATCGTGTCGGTGCGGAAGGCCTCCATCCACCGCAGCATGTCGAACCTGTCGGGCCATCCCATTCCTATAGCAGTGCCCTGGCTCAGCCCGTGGGCGTGTAAGTCGGGTATCACCACATTGTAGCCAAACAGCTGCTCGTACATGCGGGCCAGGTAGAAGAACTTGATGGCACTGCCACGCCAGCCGTGAACGACGATGGCGGTGCGATGGCTGCCTGTGCTGACGTAATATGCGTGGTGGCGCTCGCCCGAAGGCATGGTGAGGAACGTGTCGCGCAGGGCGTCGATGCGTCGCAGACTGTCAACCCACGGCCGCGTCTCAGGGTAGGCGCTGAACAGCTGGCGGTAGCACGAGTCGGTATCGGCACGGTCGGGGTCGGGCGACAGCGAGAAGCTCAGCATGAAGGCGCTGCTGCCCACGATGATGATGAGCAGCGTGGCCAGTGTGGTGAGGACGGCCCAGAGGCCCAGCTTCATTCTCTTTCTCTTGTTCATTGTGGCTTATTGTCCGCCTATGCGGTCGAAGTAAGTGATGATGTCGTCCCACGTCTTGAACGTCTCGCAGCCAAAGGCGATGCGTGTGGCCATGGGGTCGGGTGTCTCTGTGGCCTCTATCAGGTAGTCGCCGTAGAGCAGGTGGCGCTGGTTGGTGAACACGGTGTGGCCCCATGCCGGCACGTTGACATACTGGCGCAGCCATGCCGTCAGTGAGGCATAGGTCTCGGGACAGGTGTCGCGGGCCGGTGCCACGAAATACACCTGATAGCGCTCTATGAGCAGGCTTACGGCCTTCTGACAGCTGGGGCGCGGCTGTGCGGTGGTGGTGTCACCTTGGGTCAGCGTCTCTATACCTATATATATGATGGGGCGCTCGCGATGCTCTTGTCGGTCGTCGATCCATCGTATGACGGGCAGCACAGAGTGCATGAACGAGCGGTCGTCCATGCGGTGTTCGCCGTGAAAGCTGATGGCCTGCGGATAGTGCTGGTGGAACAGGTCGAAGGTGTCCACGATGTCGTCCTCGTCGCCGAAGAGTCCGAAGACGCGGCGTCGGTCATCGTCGTCGAGTCCCTCGAAGCGCCGTTCCGACACGGTGCGGTATTCCTTCACCAGGGCCTTGTCTACGTAGAACGTCTGCACCCCGTCCAGCCGAGGGTTCTGATACTCCTGTGTGCCCGTCAGTCCGTGGTCGTGCATGGTGTCAGCTATGCACAGGGCGGGGTTGGTGCAGATGCGGTCGAAGCCGCGAAGCTGTTCGGTGTACATGCCACCCATCGACGTGCCAAGTATGATGTCGGGTTGCTCGTCGTCGCAGAGACGGTGCAGCAGCGCGATGGCCTCCTCGGGGTGGAGGGGCAGGTCGGGAGCCAGCACGGTGGCGTTGGGGAAGACGGTGCGCAGACGGCGCACGGTGCCCGACTGTCCGCTGCTGCCGAAGCCGTGGACGTACAGCAGCTTCTTGCCGTTCAGCAGCTCGGGGAATTGTTTTATGTATTGATTCTCCATAAGTATAATGTAAGGAATGTGATGGCGGTTATCAGTATCATGGCCACCTCGGCCCAGCGGTTCACTCTGGTGGCTATGCGCATGTCGGCTGTGGTGAGTGGACGCTCGTTGTGGCCAATGTAGGGCTTGGGGAACAGTTGTCCGAAGTAGTAGTGCGGACCTCCGAAGCGACAATTGAGTATGCCGGCCAGGGCAGCCTCGGGGTAGCCGCTGTTGGGGCTGGCATGACAGCGTCCGTAGTGTCTGACGAACCGTAGCAGACCAGCCCGATTCCTCCAGAGAGCGTTAAGTGCGAAGCGCTTGTGGCCATCCTCTCCATTCGACAGCGGCAGTGGCGTTGCCACCATGAGCAGAGCCGTCAGTCGGGCGGGGATGTAGTTGGCCGCATCGTCGATGTGGGCCGCCCAGCACCCGAATTCACGATAACGCTCTGTACGGTATCCAATCATCGAGTCGAGTGTGTTCACCATTTTGTAGGCCATCATGCCTGCGGGGCCTAAGAGCAGCAGCCAGAAGAGTGGGGCAATGACGCCGTCGCTCAGGTTCTCGGCCAATGTCTCAAGGGCAGCGGTGCGTACCTCCTGTTCACTCAGCTCGCTGGTGTCGCGGCCTACGATGCGGCCCACCTGGCGCCGCCCCTCGTCGAGGGAGCGGTCGAGGGCGAGGAATACGGCCCGCACTTCGCGTATGAGTGTGGTGCCAGCCAGACAGAAGAACACCATGACGGCACTCAGGGCGACGTAGACGGCAGGCCACTGCGCCGTGACGCGCAGGAGCAGCAGACAGACAGCGAACGTCAGCAGTATCAGTACTGTCGCCATCACGCCGCCTTTCACCCTTCTGTTCCGTCCCTTGTTGAGCTGGTGCTCGCCGGACGATATGGCCTTGCCGAACCATACCACTGGGTGGGGCAGCCAGGCGGGGTCGCCCAGTAGCAGGTCCAGTAGCCATCCTGTCAGCAGGGCCAGCAGCACAAACAAGGGGGAGATGTTGAGCAGAAATTCTGTCATTTAAGTTCGGCTTTTTTCAAAGTTGTGCTTCTCGGTTGTCAAAGTTACGCTTCTCGGTTGTCAAAGTTATGCTTCTCGGTTGTCAAAGTTATGCTTCTTTGGTCGCAAAGTTACGCTTTGCTGAATGAACTGTTGTATGGCGGCTGTCAGGTCATCGTTCTCGGGGGGAGTCTGCGCTGCCACACGGAAATGCTGGGGGGTGAGACCACGGAAGTTCGAGGCATCGCGTATGAGCAGGTGGTGGCAGCGTGCCAGATAGTCCTTCAGGTCGGCAGCAGTGACACTGCCGTTGATGCGACAGAGCATGAAGTTGGTCTGCGTGGGGAGCACGTCGATGCCGATGGCCATGAGCCGTTGGCGTAGCCGTTGCGTCTCTGTCAGGTCGGGCCGACACGCCAGTTCGTCGTGCTCAGCCAGGAACTTCCCCGCCTCGATGGCGACGGCCGACACGCTCCACGGGTGGAGGTTGCAGCGGAGCGCTTCCGACAGATTTTCGTGTGCGGTGATATAGCCCAGTCGCAGACCGGGCACGGCGTAAGTCTTGGTGAAGGAATGAATCTGAATGATGTGGGGCAACCGCACCGCCTCAGCGGGTGACATCACGGCGTGGTCGGTGTAGTGCTCGTACGACTGGTCGAGCACCACAAGGTCATGCTCGTCCGCCATCCGCCCGATGTCGGCAGGACTGTAGACGTGACCATCGGGATTGTTGGGATTGCAGAGCCAGAGCATCGTCCTGTCCTCTTTGTCCTCGAAGCAACGGCAGGCATCCTCGTATTCACTGAACGTCGGCGTGGGGATGACAGCCTTGTAGCGGAAAGTCTGTGCAATGAGGTAAATGGCCTCCGTGGCTCCGCTGGTGACGATGACGCACTTGGGACTGATGCCCAGCTGACGGGCCAGTATGCACTCCAGCGACCATGCCTCGGGCTCGGGGTAGTGGGCCAGCAGCTCGGGGTATGCGGCAAGGTGAGTCATCAGTGAACGATGGCTCGTTGCGGTGCAGATGTTCGACGAGAAGTCGCTTCGTATGCCGTCGTAGTGATAGGCGTCGTCGCCGTGTCCTTCAATCATCGTTGCAAAGTATTTCGTAAATGCGGTTTACGTCGACATGTTGTCGTACGTGGGCGGCCAGCTTGTCGTACTGCGCTTCCTTGAATGCCTGCGGGTCGCTGCTGACACTCCTCCCTTCTGTGGCAGCGAGTTCCTCTCTGCGCTCCGTGGTGGCAAATGCTTCACTTCTCACTTTGCCCTTATCCCGCAGGATATGTTCTATGACGGGGGCGTTGTCGAGGAAACCGTGAATGTAAGTGCCTATGCAACGGTCTGTCTGAAGAATGGCCTGACTGGAGTCGCTCACCCCCTGGTGGATTTCGTAGCCGTGGCATTCCTGTCCCTCAAAGGTGAATGTCACCTGCTTGGTGGTCTTCTCGGGGGTCATCGTGGTGTGGATGGGCAGCAGACCGAGACCAGGCAGCGAAGTCACGGAGCCCTCAATGCCGTCGGGGTCGTCAACGCTCAGTCCCAGCATCTGGTAGCCGCCACAGATGCCGATGACGGTGCGCCCATTGCGGTGGGCCCGCAGTATGGCCTGTGCACAGCCGTTGCGGCGCAGCTCGAGCAGGTCGTCGAGAGTCGACTTCGTTCCCGGCACGATGATGATGTCGGCCTGCTCCAGGTCGGAAGTGTTGTTGGTGTAGAAGAGATTCACACGAGGGTCGCGCTCCAGCGTGTCGAAGTCGGTGAAGTTCGAGATGTGGCGCAGCAGCACCACGGCCACGTTCACCTTGCCTTCGGCCAGCTGGCGGCGTTTCTGCTCCAGGCTGACGCTGTCCTCCTCGGCTATGTAGATGTCCCTGTAGTAAGGCACGACGCCCAGGACGGGCACGCCGCAGATGTCTTCCAGCATCCGGCGGCCATCGTCGAAGAGTCTCAGGTCGCCGCGGAACTTGTTGATGATAATACCTTTGATGAGCTTCCTGTCCTCTGGCGTTTGCAGGGCAATACTGCCATAGACCGAGGCGAACACGCCGCCGCGGTCGATGTCGCCCACCAGGATGACGTCGGCGCCGGCGTGGCGGGCCATCGACATGTTCACCAGGTCGCGGTCTCTCAGGTTTATCTCAGCTATGCTTCCTGCTCCTTCCATCACGACAGGATTATAGCGCGATGCCAGACGGTCGAAGGCCAGGCAGACCTCCTTCCTATAGTCCCCGCCTTTCCCTTTTCGCCACAAGTCATACGCATCCTTGTTGCCTATGGGGCGGCCGTTCAGAACCACCTGGCTGGTGTGGTCGGAACTGGGTTTCAGCAGCAGGGGGTTCATGTCGGTGTGGCATGGTATGCCAGCAGCTTCGGCTTGTACGGCCTGTGCGCGGCCTATCTCCAGGCCCTCGGGCGTGGCGTAGGAGTTGAGTGCCATGTTCTGCGCCTTGAAGGGTGCCGGGCGATAGCCGTCCTGCCGGAAGATGCGGCAGAAGGCAGCAGCGATGATGCTCTTGCCAACGTCGCTGCCGGTTCCGGCGAACATGATGGGATGGAGTGGTTTGCTATTTGCCAATTGACGTCGTTTCTTTTAGTGTGATAGATGTCTCATTCGTGGCCAGCACAAAGAGGTAGTCGCTCAGACGGTTCATCATCCGCATGACGCCCTCGTCCAGCGGATGCTGTCGGTGCAGTGTCCACAGGCGGCGCTCCACGGCGCGAGCCTGAGCCCGGGCCACGTGGGCCAGCGCCGACGGTTGTCCGTTGTCGCCAGGAGTGACGAAGCCCTTCGGCGGTGTTGCCTCGCTGATGGCCTGTTCCATGCGCAGCGTCAGGTCGTCGGCGTGTAGCGGTCGTGGGTTCTGCTGGTCGTCGGGTGTTGCAACGTGGCTCATCAGTGTCATCAGTTCGTGCTGTATGTCGACGAGGAGCGGTACGGGCGATGAAAGACAGGTGCGCAGCAGTCCCAGCAGCGAATTGAGCATGTCAATCTGTCCATTGGTCTCAATGCGCAGGTCGTCTTTCTCCACACGGATGCCTCCGCGCAGGCTTGTCTGCCCCAGGTCGCCGGTCTTAGTAGAGATTTGTTTCATTCAGATAGAGGTGTGTATAGCTGGCTATTACGTTCTTGTATCGCACGACGGGCGTAGCCGTGGGCTGTCCCAGTGCGTCGCATACCTGAGTGGCCGATGGCGGCAGGGGCGATACGAACTGCGTGTAGTGGAACTCATGGCCGCGGTACTCCTGTCCGTCGAGCACGAAACGCCGGTATCCGAGTGACAGCCTGCGGTCGGCCTGGCGTGCGGTGATGGTGTGTGGCAGTACACCGCACATGGGGTATTCGCCGTCGTCGCTGACAATGCTGCGGCACAAGTACATCATGCCTCCACACTCGGCTATGATGCGGCCCCCGCGCTCGGCGAAGTCGCGGATGGCACGCCGGCACGCTTCGTTCCCCGTCAGCGCCTCCAGGTGTTTCTCGGGGTAGCCGCCGGGCAGGTAGAGCAGGTCGATGCCCTCGAATGTCGGCACTTCGGTTTCGGGGTCGAAGAAACTTACGTTGCCCATGGCGTCAATCGTCTCCTGATAGATGAAGGAGAAACTCTCGGCGTTGCGGGCTATGAGCACGTTGTGGCAGTCCACCGCTTTTCGTTCCCGGCCTTCTTCGTACCACCTTTCGCCTTCTTCACTCCATCTTCCACTCTCCACTTCCCACCCTTCTGGAATCTGAAAGGGCTGACACTGAAGCAGCCGTTGCCAGTCCACGTGCTTCTCGAGCAAGGTTACGAGCTCACGGCTTTCAGCTGTCTGTGAGAAGTCGAGTCCGAGATAGCGCGAGGCTTGCTCCAGGCTGGTCGCCTTCGGCAGAAGGCCCAGGCATGGCAATGACACGTCGTCGCTCACTTGTCGCAACATACGCCCATGCTTTTCCGACCCCACCTTATTATATATAACGCCCGCGAAGCTGATGTCGCTGCGGAAGTTCACGAACCCCGACAGCAGGGCGGCCATCGAGTAGGCCGTGCTCTTCGCGTCGACCACGAGCACCACGGGCAGCCCCAGCTCACGCGCTATTTCGTAGGCAGAGCCACGGTCGCGGTCGTAGCCGTCGAAGAGGCCCATCATGCCTTCTACGATGCCGACGTCGGCCTCGGTGCCGTAGCGTGTGAACAGCTGGCTCACGTGTTCGGGCGAGGCCATGAAGGTATCGAGGTTCACCGACGGTCGGCCGCAGACGGCAGCATGGAACTTTGTGTCGATATAGTCGGGCCCACACTTGAAAGGTTGCACCGTCAGGCCTTTTGTCGTGAACAGTTTCATCAGTCCGCGGGCAACGGTGGTCTTGCCCGAACCGCTGGCGGGGGCTGCTATGAGGAATGCTGACTTCATCCGTTTCGTTCTTTTCCGCAAAGGTAGTGATGTTTTTTCAAAACTGCAACAATTTCTTGCATTTTTTTAGTCCGAACGGCGGGTGGTATGAATTATTTTTCGTATCTTTGCCGAAAATTATCATCAACTAAATGAATTAAACTGAAAATGGCAAAACAGATCACAAAGAAAGTGACGTGGGTGGGTAAAGTCGACTGGGAACTGACTCGTTTCCACGGCGACGAATACTCCACACACCGTGGCAGCAGTTATAACTCCTACCTCATCCGTGATACGAAGACGGTGCTTATCGACACCGTGTGGCTGCCCTACGACCGCGAGTTCGTGAGTCGCCTGAAGCAGGAGATCGACCTGAAGCAGATAGACTACATCGTGATGCAGCACAACGAGGTAGACCACAGCGGGGCACTGCCCGAGCTGATGCGCGAGATTCCCGACGTGCCCATCTACTGCACGAAGAAGGGCGAAGCCATCATCCGCGGACACTACCACCAGGACTGGAACTTTGTCAACGTGAAGACGGGCGACACGCTGGAACTCGGCGAGACCACACTGACCTTCATCGAGGCTACCATGCTGCACTGGCCCGACACGATGTTCACCTACATGAGCGGCGAGAACATCCTCTTCTCCAACGACGGCTTCGGCCAGCACTACGCCACGGAGTCGCTCTTCAACGATGCCGTGGACCGCTGTGAGCTGATGTACGAGGCCGAGAAATACTATGTGAACATTCTGAACCTCTACAGCCCCATGGTGACGAAGAAGGTGCAGCAGTTGCTGGCCATGAACCTGCCCATCAGCATGATTTGCCCCAGCCACGGCGTCATCTGGCGCGAGAACCCCATGCAGATTGTGGAGCAATATCAGCGCTGGGCCGATGCCTACCAGGAAGACCAGGTGACCATTGTCTATGACACCATGTGGCAGAGCACTCGCAAGATGGCCGAAGCCATTGCCCAGGGACTGCGCGAGGCTGCTCCGCAGACCACGGTGAAGGTGCTGAACATCACGCGCGACGACAAGAACGACGTGCTGACCGAGATATTCCGCTCGAAGGCCGTGCTCGTGGGCTCTCCCACCATCAACTACGGCCATAGCTTCGCCATTGCCGGACTGCTGGAGATGATGAAGGGCCTGAAGTTCAAGAAGAAGAAAGCTGCTGCCTTCGGATCGTATGGCTGGAGCGGCGATGCCGTGAAGCAGATTAATGCCCTGCTGCAGGAAGGTGGCTTCGAACTGGTGAACGATGGCATAGCCAAGCTGTGGGTGCCCGACGACGAGGCCCTGACCGACTGCGTGGAGTACGGACGCCAGCTGGCTCAGGCCCTTTCGTGAAGGACGCGATCATTCACTCATTATTAACTATAAACTACTATCACTATGGCAACAACACCAACTCCCCACATCGGGGCCAAGTTCGGCGAAATAGCCGAGACTGTGATTATGGCAGGCGACCCCTTGCGTGCCAAGTTCATGGCTGAGCGGTTCCTCACCGACCCAGTGCAATTCAACAACGTGCGTGGCATGTTGGGATATACAGGCACCTATCAAGGCAAACGCGTCAGCGTGATGGGCCACGGCATGGGCATACCTTCCATCGGCATCTACACCTACGAACTCTATAATTTCTACGGTGTGAAGACCATCATCCGCGTCGGTTCAGCAGGCTCCATCAATGCCGACCTGCACGTAGGCGACCTCTGCATTGCCATGGGCGCCTGCACCAATTCGAACTACGGTGCACAGTACGAACTGCCGGGCGTTTATGCTCCCATTGCCGACTTCCAGCTGGTACGCCAGGCTGCCGATACCTGCGAACGACTGGGCTATCACTACAAGGTGGGCAATGTGCTCTCGTCGGACACGTTCTATTCCGAGAATGCACACAACGACAAATGGATGAAC
>JAILPA010000123.1 GCA_024690505.1 Prevotella sp. | reverse complement strand
GCTCAGCTGCTGCTGACCTCAAAGGAGGAGCTGGTGCTGATGGCTAACCAGATTGTCGGTGACGAGGTGCGCGGGGAGAATGAGGACACCACGAATTGCCTGACAGCCACTGATGTGGCCAAGCTGTGGGGCATGAAAGTGGCGGCATTCAACCGGATGCTTGTCGACATGGGCCTTCAGAAATGGCGCGGCGGCTGCTACAATATCAACGAGAAGTTCGAAGGGCTTGGTTTTACAAAATATCGCCTCCACAGATATTACGCCAAAAAAGGTCCTGTCAAAGACATTCTCTATATGGTGTGGACACCCCAAGGTGTAGAATGGCTGAGAACTTTCGTGAAGGACAATGCCACCTCTCAGAACGGATCGGTCATTGTCTATGAGGTGAAGGGAGTGAGATACGAAGTAAAAATTAAAAACTAAACAACATGGAGAAGTTAGCAAAAATCATTGAGGTGGGCAACCTGAATACCAGGACCTACACCGACCGGAACGGTCAGAGTCAGACAATCACGAGCCGACAGGTGATGATGAAATGCGGAGAGGACACCCTCTACGCCGAGGCCACAGGCGATCGTGCAGTACAAATAACCAGTGAGATGAACGGGACTGCGTGCTGGGTTCGCCTGGGGTTGACTGCCCGCAAGGGACAGAGGGCCGACGGCACGGAGTTCACGATGACGAACATCAATATTTATTCCATCGAGAAATTCTGAGTATGAAAAAGAAGACTATGAACAAGAATCAGAGAGAGATAACGCTGGAGGGCGTGATGACCTTCAGCCAGTTGGAGACAGGACAGCACGTGGCTGACTTCAGTTGCCTGGAGGACGTGAGGATGGAGCCTTTCACGGGGAAGTGCAAGGTGCAGATGATGCGGGACGGCAACATGTACGTCAGCGAGATGCCCTGTAAGCAGCGCAACAAGCCGCTGTTCCGTGAGGATAACTGTTCGCTGAGCCATACCCGCACGGGGAAGTTCTACTTCGTGTTCACCCTCGACGACAGCCGATACGACGAACTGCCCGCCTTGCTGCAGCAGCAGGCGAGGAGCATCGTGATGAAGTATTTTGAACAGTATATCTGCAAACAGTAAGAAGGATGAAGGAAGACGTAATCTATAACTTGAAAACAGAGCGCGAACAGAGATGAGTGTACACGTGATATATAAGAAGGACGGGGTGAAAATGATGCGCCCCGTCCTGACGCGCGAGGACTATATGGCCCTGCGCGATAACACCCAGCAGCAACGGCTGGTGGACCGCATCCGGAAGGGTGGCGACGAACTGAAGGGGGGTCTGGTGCAGATGAACTACTCTTGTCTGCCCAACGAAGACGGAACGCTGAGGGGTACGAAGAAGATGAGCGACACGGTGTGCATGGACATCGACCATATCAAGGAGGAGGAGATGCCTCGTGTCGCTGAGCGCATCCTGGCGAAGAAGGACGAGCTGGGACTGCTGCTGCTGGAGAAGAGTGCCCGCGGGCATGGCTACCACGTGGCGTTCCGTCGCATGGCGGGACTGTCGCAGGAGGAGAACCTGCAGTGGGCCAGCAACCTGCTGGGCGTGCCTTACGATCAGGGAGCGAAGGATATCACCCGCGTGTTCTTTACCACAACGGGGAGCAGCGAGGATTTGCTGTTTCTGGATGACAGGTTGTTTGAACAAGGAGAATTTGAGATGCTTGAGAGTCACGATGAAAGTGAAAGCGTTTCAACGTTTCAACGTTTCAGTTATAAAACAAAGGGACAGTCGCAGGCAAAAGAGGGGAAAGACCTTTCTTACCAAGGCATCCCATTCTCACAGATCATCGCTAAGTACTGGGAAATGTTCAACAACGGGAAGGTACCTACTGAGGGCGACCGCAACGTACTGACCTTCGAACTGGCTATGGCACTGAGACCTATCTGCGACTACTCGCTGGAGAACCTGATGGCCGTGGTACCTAACTACTGGGGCGGCGAGGCTGATGCTGCCGAGTACCGGCGCACCCTGGAGAGTGCGCTGAAGGAGCCTCGCAAGGGGATGCCCTACCGCATCCGGCAGGTGCTGAAGGAACTGAAGGCCGAGCGGCAAGTTCAAGCAACTGGCGGTACATTAACCATGTCACCACCAATACCTAAGAAGTTGCCGCCGCTCATCAAGCTGCTGACGAAGAACGTGCCGTGGTTCTATAAGCCGGCGGTGGCTTCTGCCGTCTTCCCCGCCCTGGGTGCCCACCTGCATGGGGTGAAGTTCCGCTACTGGGATAATGTGGAGCACGAGGCGACCTTCATGAACGTGCTCATCGGCCGACAGAGCATCGGTAAGGGAGCCGTGAAGAAACCCATCGAGTATATCATGGAAGACATCCGTGACCGTGACGCACCCAACCGCCAGCGCGAGGCCGAATGGAAGCAGAAGAACCCCGGGGCGAGGCAGAAGAAAGACCCGCGCCCTCAGGATATCTGCATCCAGATGCTCATCGACGATATGACCAACGCCATCTTCAACCAGCGTATCATCGATGCCGACCGCAACGGGGAGCGCTTCCTCTATCTGCAGGTCGACGAGATCGAGGCACTGAAGAACGTCACCTCGCGGAAGACGGCTACCGACGTAGGACTGCTCATCCGCAAGGCCTTCGACAATGCCGAGGCCGGACAGGACCGCTTCGGCGGCGACTCGGTGAGCGGTATCGCCCGACTGCGCTGGAACTGGAACGCATCGACGACACCACCCAACGCCCAGCGCTTCTTTAATAATATGGTGAACGACGGCACCGTAGGTAGACTGGACATCGCTACCATCATACGCGACGACGACGACGAGGCACCCGTCATCGGCATCTACGACCAGCAGTTTGCCCAGGATCTGAGACCCTATATAGACCGTCTGAACGCCGCCAGCGGACTGATAGAATGCCAGCAGGCGAAGAAGCTGGCCCTCGAGATGCGTAAGGAGAACGCTGCCGCTGCCGCGCTCTACGAATCGGAGGCCTACCGTGTGTTCAGCTATCGTGCCAACGTCATCGCATGGCTGAAGGGGATGGTACTCTACGTGGCCCATGGGTATCGGTGGAGCAAGGAGATTGCCGAGTTCGTGCGATGGTCGCAGCAGTATAACCTGTGGTGCAAGATGCTCTACTTCGGTCAGCAGCTGGAAGGCGAGCTGAAGAAGGAACGACAGATGCAGCAGCAGAGAGGCCCGCAGAACCTGCTCGACCTGCTGCCGGAGGAGTTCACCAGGGAGGACTACACGCTGATGCGAAAGCAACAGGGCAAGGAGGGCAACGGCAACTCCACCCTGCGCACGTGGAAGAGCCGCGGGTTCATCATCCTCGACGACGTGACGGGACGATACTGCAAGACGGAACAATACAAGAACAATAAACAATAACCGTTGGGGTTTTCAGGTTATGAAGATAGAGAATACGAAGGAATGTTTTGTGCAGCTCTGGCGACAGCTGGAGCGCACACGCCGGATGTTCAGCCAGCAATACAGACGGTTCTGCATACGCAGGGTGCTGCAGAGCTGGTTTCCTGCAGAGGCCGGCGACGACTTCATCTGGGCGATCTGCCGACTGTGCGAGCAGGAGGGCTACAGCGAGCTGCCTCCGCCCTCGCTCTATCCGCTGCCACATCGTGAGTTCCTGCGCGCTCTGGTGGCCACCAAGCTGGGCATCAGCTATTATAAAAAGGTGGACCTGCGGGCCCTCGACAAAGCCTACAGTGTGGTGTTCCCTAACAGCACTCCCATCAATACGAATAAGGAGAAGAGGAACACGGAGTAGCCGGGGCAGCAGCCGAAGCGTTGCAGCGTTGCAGTGTTGCAGTTATTAAAATCAATTACTAATTCTATTTTTTAACAATTAATAGCAAAGTCGATTCTAAAAAAACTACGTTATGGATAAGAAAAAAATGTTATCGCCTCACTTTTCTTTAGCTGAAATGACGCGAACCTCAACAGGTCTGAAGAACGTGCCCAACGAGGCACAAGTGAAGAACCTGGCATATCTCTGCCGATGGCTGGAGATGCTGCGCGATGAGTGGAACAAGCGCTACGGTGATGGGGATGACCCTATCATAATATCGAGCGCTTATCGATCGGCGGCTGTAAACAGGGCCGTGGGTGGCGCTTCTACGAGCAACCACATTACCGGCTGTGCTGCTGACATCCGCTGTGCTGGCATCGAGCAAGCCATTCGATATACCACGATCCTGTTGGACATCTCAGACGAAAGTCAGGAGGCTTTCGATGAACTCATCATCGAGCATCGTGGCGTGACCTGGTGGGTACACTTCGCTGTTCGTCCACAGAACAACAGAAGGAAGGTGCTCATCCTGCAGAAATAATAAGTCGTCGGATAAAATACGATGTCTGGGAAGAAGAGGAGGAATATTATTAATCATCACACAAAGAAGTCTGAGCAATGCAGCTCAGACTTCTTCGATTAGAATAATTCTTACTACAGCAGTTCGTTGCCGGTTATGAGAAACAATACCACCATGACGACCATCAGGATTTCTGCTGTGCCTTGAGGTGTAAACAGAAGCTCTGCGAGTGTCATTTGTGTGCCATTTTGCGTTGAAATTCGAGGGAACGCTCCATGATTCCATTGAACCAGTCCTCCTTCTCCTGACTCCACTCTGAACCCGCCAGATGCT
>JAILPA010000073.1 GCA_024690505.1 Prevotella sp. | reverse complement strand
CCCTTCAAGGGGAGGGGTTAGGGGTGGGGTCTGTAATATTCCGTTAGCGAAGAAAATACTCACCCCACCCCGGCCCCTCCCCTACGATGGGAGGGGAGCCTCGCGGTATCATTAGCGGTGGTTAGTGACTTTTTCAAGTGGATTCAATTATTGCGCTCAGCAAGCATTGCAACAGCTTGACCAGAGTGACAGAATGTAAGAAAAAATCTAATTCGTGAAAAACGCCGTATATCAGCCGTTTTGGAAAAGCACCGCTTTGAGGGTGGAAAAGGACAGCTTCTTGACCCGAAAAGCGGTACTTTTCCGCCTTCAAAGCAGTGATTCTCTTTTCGCGGAAAAATTCATGTAAAGAAAATTCACAACGCTCCCCTACCCGGCATAGCCCATTATCCAGCCATGACCCTTCCTCGCCACGATAGCAATCCTTAGGTCGAACGCAAGTTACTTTTTTGCCAACAAAACGGCCTGTCGGCCCCTTAACACGGGTGCTCTGCCGGCTTACCGACGCTCTATCAGCACCGTGGCATAGGCGGCCATGCCCTCCTGACGTCCTACGAAGCCCAGATGTTCGGTGGTGGTGGCCTTGATGCTGATCTGGTCGGGGTCGCATCCTATGACCTGGGCCATCGTCTGCTGCATCTGGGGGATATGAGGATTCATCTTCGGGCGTTCAGCGCAGATGGTGGCGTCGATGTTCCCCAGCACGTAGCCTTTAGTGGCTATCAGTTCGATGGTTCGTGCAAGGATGATTTTGCTGTCCATCCCTTCGGTCTCGGCCGAGGTGTCAGGGAAATGATAGCCAATGTCGCGCATGTTGGCGGCTCCGAGCAGGGCATCGCAAATGGCGTGAATCAGCACATCGGCATCGCTATGGCCCAAGAGGCCCTGCGTATGCTCCAGCTTAATGCCGCCCAGCCAAAGCTCGCGTCCGTCCACCAACTGGTGGACATCATATCCGAATCCTACTCTTATCATGTTCAGTCTGTTTCGTTGTGCCGACGTTTCAACATGTCGACAACTCTACATAACGCTGCTTTTACTTCCTAAACAGGTCTTTGATGCCATCCATGTCGAAGGCAAGTGTGAAGCGCAGGGTCTGGTCGAGGGGGTTGCTCTGTGCGGTGGAGATGACATAGCCCACATCAAGCGAGAAGACGCTCATGCGGAAGCCTCCGCCCACGGTGAAGTATTTGCGGTTGCCCTTCGACTCACTCTCGTGGTGGTAGCCGGCACGGATGGAGAACTGGTCGTGGTACACATACTCGGCACCCACGCTCCACTGCACCTCCTCCATCTCTTCCTTGAAGCCGCCGGGGGCATCGCCGAAGCTCTTGAAGATGCCGCTGATGCTCGACATGTCGCTATACTCGCGGCGCACACGGTCCTGATAGTCGCTGTTCGACTCGTCGACCTCCTGGCGGGGCACGGTGGGCACGAGCAACTTGTTGGCATCGGCCGAGATGGAGAAACGGTTGTACTCGTCGACGGGAACCATCAGCGAGGCACCCAGTCGCAGGTTGGCGGGGATGAACTGACTTTCCTCATCGCCGTAGAATGATATCTTGCTACCGATGTTCGATGCCACGAGACCGAGTCCCAGCTGGCACTCACGCGAGCCCAGCATGACGTAGTTGTTGTAGTACATGGCAATATCGGCAGCGAACGCCGAGGCGGGCTTCGAGTCCTCGCTATAGTCGTAGCGCAGGTCGCTGTAGATCCAGCGCATACCCACACCCAGCGAGAACGTCTCACTGAGCATTCGCGAGTAGGCCACGTCGAGCGACATCTCGTAGGGTTTCACCGTCATGTCGCTTCCATCGGCCGTAAACACCTCGCCCAGCGAGAAATAGCGCAGCGAGCCTGAAAGGGCGCCATAGTCGCCTATGCGGTAGTAGCCGGCCATATAGGCCAGGTCGATGTCGTTCACCAGCTGGCGCAGCCAAGGGGTATAGTTCAGTGCCACGCCGGCGCGGCTGATGCAGAAGGGATATTTGGCCAAGTTCCAATACTGCGAGTTCACGTCGGGGTCGGTGGCGGCACCCACGTCGCCCATACCGGCGGCACGGGCATCGGGGGCAATGGTCTGCGAGATGACGGCGTGCTCAACGGGGTTGAACGTCGTGGTCTTGTAGTCGTCGGCCCATGCCTGGAAGGGAGCCATAGCCAATAGCCCCGCAAAGGCCATTCTGGCTACCGTCCTCACCAGGCTTCTGTTTTCATGTTTTGCGCTCATTTCTGATTCTTTCGCTTTGGTTCCTTTGTTCATACTCAACTATAAACGTTGTGCGGCGGGGTTTTATTGCCTTCCCAGCAGTATTTTCTTGGCCTGGCCCGACTTCGAGCGGAAGATGTAGAGGCCACGGGGCAGGTGTTGGGAGGCCAGCAGCTGGGATGTGGAGAAGGTGCCGACATAGCGGCCGGAGGCATCATAGAGGTCGCCCTCCGACTGCTGGCGCCGACGCTCCATCACGTCGTCATCGAGCAGTCCGTTGATAGCCGTCGGTGCTGCCGCTGCCTGATTGCCATTGGGGTCAACGTTGAAGTTCAACACCACGGTGGAGGGATTGTTCAACACGTCCCACGCCCGGAAGCAGAGGGTGTGGGGGCCGTCGGTCAAGGCAGGTAGGCGGAATCCCACGGCTCCGCTCCGGCAATCGCCGAAATCGTAGACGAAGTATTCGTTCAGGTTATACGTGGTCGCCATCCGACCGTCGACGCAGAGTTCCATGTCGTGCCCTATTCCACTGCCCGAGACATTCAGTCCGTCGGCATCATACAGCTCGGCATAGAAATATGGCGTAGGCCCGGTGGTGCCCCCGTCAGCGAACTGCCGACTGTCGAGAAAGCACCTGATGGTGGGGCCGTCGCCCTCAGTGGCATAGCCCTGGGCCGCACTGACGACAGCGCATTGACGGTTCTCGCCGTGAGCTGTCAGCACATGGTCGTCGCTCACCGCATGAACCAGCATCTGGATGTCGCTGTCGCTGTACGCTGCATCTTTAGGCAGCGGGAAGGTGAAGCGGAAACGTCCCTGGTTCACGCTGTCGGTGCCAGTGAAGAGCACGGTGGGGCGTGTCTGGAAGACGATGGGCTTGACCATCGCACTGCTGCCCGGCTCGTTCATATTGCCCACAATGGTCTGCTTGGCATCGAGTACTGTCAGCGTAGCCAGTCCGGTGAAATCCGACAAGAGCTCTGTCCCACCCTGGACGTGGCCCGAGACGGTCACGATGGCGCCTGCCTCAAGCGGTATCAGGGAGGATGTGCTGGCTTGCAGTGCTGCGGGCAACGGTTCGCCGTTGATGCTGTCGATAATGATGCTGGCCGATGGCAGGGGCAACGCCAGCGCGGGGTCGCCCAAGAGCGAGAAGTGCAGTTTGTTTGTGCCTTTCTTGAGCGATGCATCGCGAGTCAGCTGGTCGTTCTTCGCCATGCGCACAGCCTCGCCCAAAGTGCGGTGACGGCCATCGGGGCCAGTGCTGAGCACGTGGTGCATGAACGCCATGTTCAGCGAGCGGTTGTGCATGGCATAGACCGTTCGTGTGGTACCGAAGAAGGCTATCGCTCCGCCAGTAGGATTGAGCATGGCTGTCAGTCCGATGTAAGATAAAGAGCGGTCGAAGGGCATGATGTCGCACGAGGCAGTGACCCACAGCGGGAAACGAGACAAGGCAGGCTCAGCGAAGTCGGGTTCCAGCACCACGTACTCATGCGAGAAGTTCCCCGGCCCGCCGTGTCCGGTGTAGTTCATCACCAGTGCACCCTGTTTCATTAGCTGCCGGATGATGCGGGTAGCATCGGGATAGCTCTTGCCCGCTGAGTTGGCAACGAGCTGATAGGCATCCCAGTACACCTTGGGCATGTAGTAGCACGAGTCTACCGACGCGATGACGCCACTCACAGCCTCAGCATCGCTCATGTGAAGGTTGTCGTTGCCATCGTCGCCCATCAGACAAATGGTGTTCATCCATCCTCCGGCGTTATCGCCGTTCCTGTAGGCAATGATCTTGTCCACCAGCACGCGGGCATCCTCAGCACGGTGTACTGGCAGGCGCCCCACGGCCACCTGGGCGCTGTCGGTCATCACCAGGTCGTCGCCGTGGCCATCGGTCATCACGCAGAAGTAGTCGTCGCTGACGTAGCACTCCGTCTCGCTCACCGAATTATCACTCTCGTAGCAAAGGAGGAAGTCATCGGGCGAATATTGGCTCCAGTCGTCAAGCACCATCCTGTTGTCCCAGGCGCCATCGCCAAAGAGCAGGAGGAAACGCGGCTGCTGGCTGATGTCCTTGGCACGGTCGTAGAGCATCTTCATGTAACGGCGGTAGGCACTGGCATCAGGCGTGCCGCTGGCGAACTCGTTGTAAATACGGTCGGCAGGCAACACACGCACGGTCATGCCGTCCATCTGTTCGTGCATACTTGCCAGACGTTGCGCCTGGGGCTCCAATAGTTGTGTCGTGGGGATGATGATGACCATGTCGACGGGGGCATCGGCGTGAAGGTCCTGGTTTGCCACCACGCCCATGACCTCTGGCTCGGGTAAGTATCCTGACGACAGGGCAGGCAGCGGACGTGGCTCGTTGCAAGCAAGCGAGATGTAGTCGAGCCGCATAGTGGCACCCGACACCTGGCGCAGACACACATCGTTCACGCCGTTGCGCAACCGGCCTTTTATTGTGAACGTCCATGTGTCGACGGCAGCCTTGCTGTACTCGTCGGGGAAGGCTATGAAAGGCGAACCAGTGACGTTGCGGCTGTTCACCAGCATCTTTCCCACCGTTGAGTCGTTCACCATGACGTCGGCCTCACAATAGCCGCTATACGACATGACTATCGTCAGCTGTCCGCCACCTTGCTGCGCCTGCAGTTCATAGTGGCGCGGCTGGCCTATGGTCAGCGGAGTGCGCTCATAGAGGTTGCGTCCTCCCTGATACCAGGCGTAGCTATCATCCTCGAAGAGCGAATGGTAGTCGTTGGCCATAGGATAGTAAGTCTGCACGAACTTGGCGCTGTCCATCGCCAGGGCTTCGCCGTCGCCGCTGTCGGTGAGGAAGTAATAACCATAATTGGAATAGGGGTTGCGGATGCGTTGCCGGGCATTGTTACTTCCCCACCCCACAGGCCCCACGGCATGGAACAGGTGGCGGTTGCCCAGGTGGCATACGGGCACCTGTGGCAGGTCATCCGTCTGGTTGAGATAACTGGGGTCAAGGCGTTCGGGTTGCAGGGCGCCGCCATAGCCATAGACCCTGACAGCTTCGGGATGTGTGAAGCCGGCCTGCTCGAGCATCGAGTCAGTGAGCTGATATATGCCCGACTGTGGCACCCTGACCTTCACCCACCGCCCTTTGGACAGTATGGAATGGTCGGCATAACTGGTCTGTGCCTTTACTGAGCCAAAGGACAGGACACACAGCAGTAGGAGTGAGAGGGAGGATAGGCGGATATGCATAGGAAGTAGAGGTAATAAGTTATAGGATGATGATTTTCTGGGCCTTCGATGCCTGCCGGCTGCCATCGCTGCTGATAAGCACACGATAGAGATAGACGCCTGTTTGCAGACGCCGCCCGCTGGAGGTGGAGAGGTCCCAGTCGAGGGTATAGGTATTGTCGGTGGAAACGCCGGTCTCGGTGTGGGCCCATAGCTGACGGCCGGAGGCATCGAACACCTGCAGCTCTACATCCATCTGACTACCTGTGCGGTCGTGGTTCACGATGAACGTGGTGGAGGTCTTGGCAGGATTGTGCGTGCAGCTGACGCTGAAGCACTCGGGCGTCAAGGCACGCACCACTTTGAATCGCAGTTGTGCCACCGAGGCGTTGTTCATCACGTCCCATGCTCGGAAGGTGAGCAGATGATCTCCCTCGGTCAGTTCGGGCAATGTGTAGCCCACCGAGCCTTTCCGATAATCGCCGAAGTCGTACTGGAAGTAGTTGTTCAGGTTGAACGTCAGCGTCTGCTGGCCGTCTACCACCAGTTCCATGTCGTGGCCCACGCTGCTGCCCGATGCATTGATGCCATCCCTGTCAGTCAGTTCTGCGCGGAAGTAGGGGGTAGTGTTCACGGCGTCGCCGTTGGTGAACGACGGACTGTTCAGGTAGCAGTAGATGGACGGGCCTATGCCGTCGGTGCTGCCGTCAGCCGCACTTCCCACCGCAAAGCCCTCGTTCTGTCCGTGTGCCGCAACGGTTCGGCTGCTGTTCACTGCATATAGCACCATGCGGCCCGTCGACGTGCTGTAGCTGACGTCGCGGGGCAGCACGAAGGTGATGGTGAAACGTCCGCCCCTCACGCTGTCGCTACCGTTGTAGAGTGTGACAGGACGGTCAGCAAACTGGAATGGCATCTCTGCCCCATCGCCATCCGAGGCGTTGTTCAGCTGGCACGTCACGGTTTGCTCCACGTCCTTCACGGTGAGTGTCACCACGCCGTCGAACGTGTCGTTCCCCTCCACGTGTCCTTTCACAGTGACAGCCTGTCCGGCACTGAGTTGCACGATGCCAGCCTGCGGTGACAGTCCGTTGATGCTGTCTACCACGATGCTGTGTGTGGGGGCGGCCAGTGTGAGGGCCGGATCGCCCAGCAGCGAGTAGTGGAGTTTGTTCATGGGATATCCTTCGCTGGCCAGGCTGCGAAGGCTGTTCTTCGACAGTCGCACGGCGTCGCCCATGGTATAGCGTCGGCCCGTGGCGGGGTCGGTGCCGAGCAGGTAGCGCAGGAAGGCACAGTTCATCTGTTCGTTGGCTCCCACGAAGACGGTTCTTGTGGTACCGAAGAAAGCTATGCATCCCCCTCGCGGATTGAGCATGGCCGTCTCGCCGATATTGTCCTCGTGTGCGTCGAAGGGCATGATGTCGCAGGAAGCAGTAATCCACAGCGGAAGTCGCATGGACGTCTGCGTGGCGAAGTCGGAGCGTGTGAGCACGGCCTCGTGCGATATCTGGTAGGCTGCGCCGTGGCCACAGTAGTCCATGACGAGTGCTCCTTGCTGCATTTGCTGCTTCACCTGGCTCGCTGCATCGGGATAGCGGAATCCTGTGGACGATGTAGTGCGTTTGTAGGCATCCCAGTAGACCTTCCTCACGTTAAAAGCGGGATGCTCTGTTGCCACCGCCTTCTTCACGGCGGCATCGGCCTCAGCCATGTGTACGTTGTTGTTACCGTCGTCGCCCATAAAGCAGAGGGTGTTCTGCCAGTCGCCGGCGTGCAGGTTCTTGCGGTAGTCCAAAATCTTGTCAACCATGATCTGCGCCTCCTGCGCAGTGGTGGCAGGCAGTCGGCCCACACCCACGTCGACCTGGTCGCCGCGCTCCAGATTGTTCTCGCCGTCGTCGAGCAGTGCGAAGTAGTCGTCGCTGACGTAGCTATAGGTCTCGCTGAACGAGTTTTCGCTCTCATAGCAGAGCAGGTAGTCATCGGCCGAAGCATTCATCCAGTTGGTTGTAAGCATACGGTTGTCCCAGGCGCCGTCGCCGAAGAGCAGCAGGTAGCGGGGCATGTCGGCCTCGGTCTCGGCACGGTCATAGAGCATCTTCAGGTATCGGCGATAGGCATTGGCATCGGGGGTGCCGCTCGAGAACTCGTTGAACAGTTCGTCGGCTGGCACGATGTTCACCCTTAGCGAGTCCAGCTCTTCGTGCATGGCCTTCAGCTGTAGGGCCTGGGAGAGCACGCGCTGGGTGGTGGGGATGATGATGACCATGTCGGCCTGGGGGTCGGCATGATGATCCTGATTGGTGATATTGTAGAGGTATCGCGGTTCGGGGAAGGTGCCCTTGGCCAGGTCGGGGGCTACGGCGGGCGTGGGCAACGTGAGCTGGATATAGTCCAGGCGCACATCGGCGGTGCCTGCCGTCTGCTGCAGCACAACGGTGTTCTGTTCGCGCAGGCACCCATTCAGGTTGAAGATGGCGCTCTTCGCATGTGCCTTGGCATATCTGGGCAGCGACTCGGTGATGGCGATGGTACCCAGAAGCGAGTCGTTCAGAATGACGCTGACCGACGCGTTGCCATTGAAACTGACGGAAACAGTCAGCTGCCCCGACGTGTCGTGCGCTGGCAGCTGATAGCTACAGGCGGTGCTCAGCAGTCGGCTGTCGTAGAGGTTGTTTCCCGTGTGGTACCAGGCATAGTCGTCAACCTCGTAAAGCACATGGTAGTCGTTGCCATTGGGATAGAACGAGCCTACGAAGGCGGCGCTGTCGATGGCCAGGGGCTCACCCTCGCTGCTCTCGGTGAGGAAGTAGCAGCCATAGTTGGCATAAGGATTGCGGGTGCGCTCCACGTTGGCGTTGCTGCTCCAGCCCACAGGTCCGATGGCATGGAAGAAGCGACGCCCGCCGACCGTGCAGGTGGGAACCTCGTGCAGGTCGTCGGTCTGGGCCAGGTAGTCGCCCGTCAGCGCTGTGGGCTGAAGGGCTCCGCCATAACCGTAGATCCTTACCTTATTAATATCAGAGAAGCCAGCACGCCTCACCAGCTGCGACGTGAGCTGGTAGACGCCCGTCTCGGGCACACTGATTTTGGCCCACCTGCCCGTGGCAAGCACAGAGTGGCTGGCGTAGCGCGATGTCTCTGCATCGCTCTTTCTGCTTTTCAACTTCAGCTTTCCACCTTCATCCTTGGAGGCTCCAGCCTCTTTGCTCTTCACGCCCAGCTTGAAGCTAACGAGTTTCTGATACTTCCCTTCGCGGAAGACCAACGGCACGAACGACACCTGAAGATGGCCCTGACGGCGCTCCACGCCCACACGGGTGTTGACCACGGGCATGGATGGCAGCTCGGCGGCTCCCAGCCGGCGCAGTCGCTCCACGTCGGCGGGTTCCATATCGATGAATTCAGGGTAGTCGAGGGTCACGCTGTAGACCGAGTCGCCGTAGCCGGCAGGCAGTGGTACGACGTGGGAGAAGCAGGGCAACACCGAGTCGATCCTGACCTCAGGGGCGGTCAGGTTGAAGAATCCTTGGGCCGAAGTGCTGACAGCAGCACACAGCAAAAGGACGGAAAGCAACAAGTGCTTCATCGTTTTCACATTTTATATAACGCAACATCATCCCGTTTATTGTATCAACTGCCACAACAAATGCCGCAACATGGTTCAAATCATGGCGGAGGAGAACCGACACCGGCTCGCCAAGTCCCCGCTTTTTTGTTTTACAGGCACTTTTTTTCATCTTTCGGCAACACATGGCATTGTTTTTCCGGAAAAAACATGGCCGAATAAAATAAAATTCGTACATTTGCTGCCGATAAGCAAACAACTGCGGTACTCTACTGACTATGAAAAGAAGCATTATCGCTTTCGCCATCACCCTGCTGACACTGCACGCCGGAGCACAGCTAACAAACCCCATACTGCCGGGATTCCACCCCGACCCCAGCATCTGCCGTGTAGGCAACGACTATTACATGGTGAACTCGTCGTTCCAGTATTTCCCCGGCGTGCCCATATTCCACAGCCGCGACCTGAAGAACTGGGAACAGGTGGGCAACGTGCTGACCCGGGAGAGCCAGCTGAAACTGACCGATGCCACCTCGTGGCAGGGAATCTACGCCCCCACCCTGCGCTATCTGCCACCCAGAGAGGGCTCGCAAGAGCCTGGACGCTACTATATGATTACCACCAACGTAGGACAGGCCGAACACCCCGAGAGTGCCAACTTCTTGGTGTGGGCCACCAGCCCCGAAGGGCCGTGGAGCGAGCCTGTATGGCTGAAGCAGGGAGGCATAGACCCCTCGCTGCTGTTCGACGACAACGGGCGCTGCTACATGGTGTCGAACCCCAACAATACCATCACCCTGTGCCAGATTGACCCCGCAACAGGAAAACAGCTGACGCCCAGCCGCCCCATCTGGCAGGGAACAGGAGGACGCTATCCCGAGGGCCCGCATATCTACAAAAAAGACGGCTACTACTACCTGCTCATATCGGAAGGTGGCACCGAACTGGCCCACAGCCTCACCATGGCCCGAAGCCGAAGCATCTACGGGCCCTACGAGGCGTGCCCGAAGAACCCCATTCTGACGCACTGCCGCGTGGGGGCACAGGACAGCCCCATACAGGGGACAGGCCACGGCGACCTGGTGCAGGATACGCTGGGACGGTGGTGGATGGTGTTTCTGGCCTACCGCAACTATAACGGCGCGTACCACCAGCTGGGACGCGAGACATTCATAGCACCCGTGGAATGGTCCAAGGACGGGTGGCCAGTGGTGAACGGCGGAATGCCCATAGAGGCACAGCAGAGAACACCAGTGCACCGCCGCTATGACTTCGATGCCCCGTTGGGGCCCGAATGGGTCTACATACAGAACCCCGACTCGGCCATGTATCTCGTCCACAACGGACAGATGCGACTGCACGGCTCGCGCTTCAGCTTGGTAGAGAACAAACGCCCGACGTTCGTGGGACTGAGGCAGGAGTCGGCCACGTTCGTCATGGACACGAAGATAACAGCGCATGACCTGGCTGACGGCGACGAGGCAGGGCTTTGCGTCTACCAGATGCACAACGGCAACGTGCAGTGTTTCCTGGCCAACTACCGCGACATCCTGCGGCTGAGGGTACGGCTGAACCTGAAAGGGCTCAAGCCGCTGCTCGTCGACAAGAACGTACCAAACACCGACGACCTGTGGCTGCGTGTGGAGAGCGACTCGAAGAACTACAGCTTCTACTACTCCACCGACGGCGAGAAATACCTGTGGCTTGAATCAATCGACTGTTCGCTGCTCTCCACCGAGACCGTGGGGGGCTTCACTGGCGCCATGCTCGGCATCTACTGCTTCCAGGGCAACAACAAATATCAGGCCGGCCGGCCCTTCGCTGATTTCGACTACGTGGAATACACCGAGCAGTAGCTGACCCTGCCCCAGTCCGGCGGTTTGCCCGCCAGGAGCCTGCCAGTTCAGAGTTCGCGTCCGGCGGTTTGCCCGCCGAAAAAGAAAAGAAAGATAATTAACCCTATTTATTAACCAAAAACAAAACAATTATGAAGAAGTATTTAGCAGAAATGGTTGGCACCTTCGTGCTGACATTCCTTGGATGCGGCACAGCCGTTGCACTGGGCTGCGGCAGCGACACAGCATCAGTAGTAGGCACCGCCATGGCCTTCGGTCTGGCTGTCATCGCCATGGCCTACACCATCGGCGGCATCAGCGGATGCCACATCAACCCGGCCATCACTCTGGGGCAGTTCCTCACAGGCCGCATGAACTCGAAGGACTGTGGCATGTACATGATCTATCAGGTTATCGGCGCCGTGCTGGCCGCCCTCGTGCTCTTCCTCATCGTGAAGACTTCCGGACTGGTTACCATGGACGACGTGAACGCCCTAGTGGAGAAAGGCGACACCGATGCCCTCGACAAACTGAAGGAGGCTGGCAACGTAGTCACTACCACCACCACCGGTGCCAACTCGTGCAGCTATGGCGTGTTCAGCGGGCTGCTGGTTGAGATTGTGCTCACCGCTCTCTTCGTACTCGTAGTGCTCGGCACCACCTCGAAGACCAACGGCGCCACCAACAACTTCGCCGGACTGGCCATCGGCCTGAGCCTCATCCTCATCCACCTCGTAGGCATCCGCTTCACAGGCACCAGTGTGAACCCCGCACGCTCCATCGGCCCCGCACTCTTCGCAGGAGGCGATGCACTGAAGCACCTCTGGGTGTTCATCGTCGGACCCTTCGCCGGAGGCGCACTGGCAGCTGCCATCTGGAAACTCATACACCCCGAGAAGCAGTAACACCCACTACCTTCCCTCTGCCCCGACGGCACCGCGAAAGGCGGCCGAAAGGCCAAATTGTAATAAAAATCTCCGAATCGCTTTGGCGGTTCGGAGATTTTTTGTACCTTTGCACGGAAATTCTGACTAAAACGCAAACATGGGAAAGAGAATCAAAAAGTTGAAGAAAATCAGGATTCACCGTGAAGGCACCAACGAGCTGTTCTACAGCCTCTTCGCTATCATCGCCATCGCCGTGATTCTCTGGCGTTCATTCGACACATGGATACCTTTTGCCGCCTTTATCGCCATCTTCGGCACGGCATGGCTGCTGATGCTGAACTTCTACCGTTGCCCCATACGCTATTTCAACGGCGACACCGAGAAAATGGTGGTGGCGCCAGCCGATGGCAAGATAGTGGTGATAGAAGAAACCGACGAGGACACCTACTTCCACGACCGTCGACTGATGATCAGCATCTTTATGAGTCCGCTCAACGTCCACGCCAATTGGTTCCCCGTAGACGGACGCATCAGGTTCGTGCGCCATTTCGACGGCAACTACCACAAGGCTTGGCTTCCCAAGGCCAGTGAAGAGAACGAACATGCCGACACTATGATTGAGACGCCCGACGGACACGACGTGCTCGTCAGGCAGATAGCAGGAGCCATGGCACGACGCATCGTCACCTACGCCAAGGACGACGAGGACTGCTACATCGACGAGCACCTGGGCTTCATCAAGCTGGGGTCGCGCGTCGACGTCTACCTCCCCATCGGCTCGCAGGCATTGGTGCGCATGGGACAGCCCACCACCGGCGACCTCACCGTCATAGCAAAACTGCCCTAAGCCCTACCCCGGCCTATGAAAAAACACATCCCCAACGCCATCACCTGTTGCAACCTCATCTCGGGCGCCATCGCCACCATTTATGCAACACATGCCATACACAACCCAGAGCTGTTAGAGTGGGCACTGGGATTCATCATTCTGGGCGCCGTATTCGACTTCTTCGACGGCATGACGGCACGATTGCTGCACGTCAGCTCGCCCATTGGCAAGGAGCTCGACTCGCTGGCCGATGTGGTGACATTCGGCGTGGCACCATCGATGATGCTCGTATCCTGGCTGGCAATGATGAGGCTGCCCGTCTACATTGCCTACATGCCACTGCTCATGGCCGCATTCTCAGCACTGAGGCTGGCCAAGTTCAACCTCGATGAGCGGCAGACCATGGGATTCATCGGGCTGCCCACCCCCGCCAATGCCTTGTTCTGGGGAGCGTTCACCTCCACCTGGGGACTGAAACCATTCATACTCAACTTCCCCCAGTCGGCACCCATCGTCATCATCCTTATGCTACTCAGTTGCTACCTCCTCGTGTCCGAGATTCCCATGTTCGCACTGAAGTTCAAGACGTGGGGCTGGCGCGGCAACGAAGTGAAGTACCTGTTCGTCATCACCTCCATACCTGTGCTGGTATTCCTCAACACTGCTGGAATAGCCATCGTCATAGCATGGTACGTGCTGCTGTCGGCCATCAACCACTCTCGCCTGGGCACTACTACCGAGACGGTGGCAGAAGAGGGAGCCCCTTCCGACACACAAGAGCAGGCCCCGACAGCTGACGCAGAGCAACAGCAGGCCGAGGCTACAGAACAGACCAAACCAGCGGAAGAGGACTACCAGAAATACATGCCCAAACAAACACCATAGCCTATGCATTTCATCGCCGGATTCTTTTTCTTCATCATATTTGTCTTCCTTATCGGCCTCATCCTTATCATCTACTACGTACGCAAAGGCATGAGGTTCTTCAGGCGCATGGCCAGCGGCGAAAACCTCTCCGACGAAGAATTCCAGCGCAGGGCCAACAAATACTACAGGAAGAACAATGGACAGCAGTTTGACGATGACTACTTCCAGAGCACCGGCTACTCTGAGGGGAATGACAGCGCTGACTATAGGAACCGCCAGCGCCGTACCACTCAAACAGCCGGAGGCGTCACCATCATCGACGACCGCGACCCCAATCAAGCCAAAAAGAAAATCTTTGCCCACGACGAAGGCGACTACGTGGACTTTACCGAGAGCTAACACTCACCGAGGCCCCTAGCCCCGACAACGACATGGACACCGAGTGGAAGAGCCGCTCGGCCCAACTGCCATATTTGGGAACAATTGGGCCGTGGCTGATTGCAAAGCCTGATTGAATAGGCGGAATGTAAGGAAAATTCAGATTTACAAAAATTGCCGTACGACGGGACTTTTGGAAAAGCACCGCTTTGAAGGTGGAAAAGGACAGCTTTGAGGGTCAAAAAGCGGTACTTTTCGGTCTTCAAAGCGGTTCATCCTTTTTTGCAGAAATATCCATGTAAAGATAATTCACAATTATTATCGTCCGCCACCGCCTGTCATCTTTTACTACAGCAGCAAGTTCGGGAGACCTCGTTGCCATCACTCTGCCTTCTGCCATTCCTTGACACGGCTGCGCTGGAACACGATGGTGTCGGTGCGGCTGACGGAGCCTGCTGCGAAATAGCCCAGACAGCCTCCGCTGATGTTGCTTTGCGGATTGGCCCCTCCCCGCTGTCCAGCACGGAGAGATGAGAAATAGTCGTAGACGGGGCGGTCGATGGTCATCAAGCGGCAGGTGATGCTGTCGCCATCGTAGAGGATATAATCCCAATCGTCTTCCTCGTCCTTGTCCATCGCCTTTTCACTGGTGGCCATCATGTCGATGAACACCTTCCCCGGCGGACAGCCACGGTCGTCGAGCACGCCCCAGCGGTAGGGCTCAGTGGAGGTCTTTCCCTCAAAGTGGGGATGATGCGAGATGCGGTCCATCCTGTACCAGAAGTGGGTACGCTCTGAGGGGTCGGGGTCGAGTGCCCACAGCTCGTACACAAGCATCCGCTCGTCGACGACCGACATCCAGAAGAAGTCGGCTGCGAGGATGGTGGCTGGCGGGGGCATGTAGGCACTGGCCTCGTAATGGCGCCCATCGAGGTCGACGTCCAACTGATAGGTCTTGCCAGCAACGCCTGCCATGGGTGAACAGTAGCTCTCCGACTTGGCATCATAGGGGATAACGGTGGACTTGCCGTCGCACGTGATAGTGACGACAGCATCCTTCCGGCATGGCGAAGGCAGAGGGTCGCTGACCGAGCGGCTGCGGGTAACGACGACCGACGTCCCTTCGTCAGTGACCAGACCTTCTATCACCACGAGGGGCTCCACTTCGTGATAGTCGAAGTCAATCTCTTTCGTACAGGCTGCGAGAGCCATCAGCGGTGAAATGAGGTACAGAATCTTTCGCATGTGGAATTCAGTTCAATACTTTATTGTGAACGACACGGAAGGTATGAGGCCGAAGAGCGAGGTCTGCTCGGCGACGGTGCCCGTAGGGCTTTTGTCGTCGTTCTTAAAACGGATGGTGAAGGGGTTGTAGCGGCAGTAGGCGTTGTAGATACCAAACGCCCAGATGCGCGTGATGCTCCCTCCCTGCTTTCCCCGCCGAGGTGAGGAACTGGTGTGGGTAGCACTGAGATCCAGCCGGTGATAGGCTGGAGCTCGGTAGCCGTTGCGCTCGTGATAATAATAAAAGGTGGTGCCGTCGACGTCGTACTTTCCTGAGGGCGCCGTCAGCGCCTGGCCCGTGTTGTAGCGCCAGGTGGCAACGAAATCCCACGCATCGGACAGTCTGTACATCCCCACCACGGCCAGGTCGTGGCGGCGGTCGTTCGATGCGGTGTACCATCGGCCGCCATTGATGCCGGCAATCTTGTTCTCCGACCACGACAGCGTGTAGGAGAGCCAGCCCGTCAGCGGCCCGTGGTTCTTGTGTGCACACAGCTCCACGCCGTAGGCCCTGCCCTTTCCGCCCAGGATGAGGCGCTCTATCTCTATCTCGGAATAGAAGGCCTTGCCGTCGCGATAATCGTAGACATGGCGAATGTCCTTGTAGTAGGCTTCGGCCGAGAGGTCGTAGTCGCCGCGCGGGGTGGCGTAGAACCAGCCAGCCGCCACTTGGTCGGCCTGTTCCGGGCGGATGATGTTGCTGGTCATGGTGTAACGGTCGAAGGGCATCGACATCGACATGCCGCTGATGGCGTGGATGTCCTGCGACGTGCGGCTGTAGCCCAGTTTCAGACTGTGACGGCCCTCGCCGAGCGTCAGTTTGGCGCTGAGGCGTGGTTCCACGTCGGCATAGGTCTTCACGACATGGCCGCTACGCTCATCGGTCGTGGAGACGATGTTGCCATCGGCATCAATCTGGTAATAGGGTGCGCCGCCCATGACGGCAAACAGCCGTAGCCTTGCCCCTGCCATGAGCTCAAGACGGTTCGTAGGCTGCCACTTGTCGCCCATCCAGAGAGCTGCCGTCAGTGCCTGGCGCTTTTCTCGCTGATGGAGCAGGTTGATGTCCCACTCGGCCGACTGCAACTGCAGATGCGTCGCCTCCGCGCCGCAGTTCAGCCGGTGGCGTCCCGCCTGCCATGCCTGCTGGTGCTGTGCGGTGGCGTGGCGTATGTAGCCCTTCATGGTGTAGTAGATGCTGAGCATGTCAATGCCCACATCGCTGGTGAAGTCGCTGTAAGCCAGCCTCGTGTTGGCATAGCGGCCATCGCTGAACGTATGCAGCCAGTTGGCAGTGGCGGTGGTGTTGCCCCACTTCATGTTCATCATGTCGGAGAGCCCCATGTTGTCGCGTCCGCGAAAGAGAGCCACCGACAACACATCCTTCTGCGACAGGCGGAAGTTCAGCCGCAGGTTGGCATCGTAGAAATGAAGGGTGTTGTCGCGGTATTTCTCGGAGGCTTTCAGGAACAAGTCGAGATAGGAGCGCCGGCCGGCAAAGAGGAACGATGAACGGTCCTGCTGAATGGGCCCTTCGGCCACGACCTTGGCCGAGAGCAGTCCTACGGTGGCGCCAAAATGATAATTGTGCAGGTTTCCCGGGCGCGTGCCGATGTCGAACACCGAGGCAGTGCCGCCGCCAAGTTGCGCCGGCACCAGTCCCTTATAGAGCGAGGCGCTCAGGAGTGCATCGTCGTTGAAGGTGGAGAAGAGGCCCATCAAATGTCCGGCATTATACACCGTGGCTCCGTCGAGCAGTATGAGGTTCTGCGCCGCCTTGCCGCCACGCACCTCGTAGCCGCCGGAGGCTTCACTCTCGCTCTTCACCCCTGGCAGCAGCTGTATGCTCTTGATAATGTCCTTCTCGCCAAAGAGGGCTGGCACCTTCGCCAACGCGGCCATGTCGACCTTCTCCACGCCAATCTGCACCTCCCCCACCCGCTTCTGGGCTGAGAGCGAAGAGATTGTCACTTCCTGCAGAGTATCCTCACTGACGATGCCGGTGTGTTGCGCCCGGCACGTCAGGGAAACGGTCAGTAGGGCTATGATGGCCAGCCTCATGCTCAGTTGTGCACCAGCGTGCCAATGTCCTCGCCGTCCATGACACGCTTCAGGTTGCCCACCACGTCCATGTTGAACACATAGATGGGGAGGTTGTTGTCCTGGCACATGCAGATGGCGGTGAGATCCATCACCTTCAGTCCGCGGCTGAGCACCTCCTTGTAGGTGATGTCGCTGAACTTCGTTGCCGTGGGGTCTTTCTCGGGGTCGGCGGTGTAGATGCCGTCCACGCGGGTGCCCTTCAGCATGACATCGGCCTCAATCTCTATGCCGCGCAGGCTACTGCCCGTGTCGGTGGTGAAATAGGGCGAGCCAGTGCCTGCTGAGAAGATGCAGACCAAGCCCTGCTCCATGGCCTCGATGGCGCGCCACTTGGTGTAGAACTCACCAATGGGCTCCATGCGGATGGCCGTGAGCACCTTGTTCTTCACGCCGATGGCGCCCAGTGCCGACGAGAGGGCCAGCGAGTTGATGACCGTGGCACACATGCCCATCTGGTCGCCCTTCACACGGTCGAAGCCTTTCTGGCTGCCACTCAGTCCGCGGAAGATGTTGCCACCGCCAATGACAATGCCTATCTGCACGCCCATCGCGGCCACTTCCTTAATCTGACGGGCGTAGTCGCCCAAACGCTCAGGGTCGATGCCGTAGCCCTGGTTACCCATCAGGCTTTCGCCTGACAGCTTCAACAGAATTCTCTTGAATCTTGCCATAACTGTAATGATTATATGCTTAGTGCTTGATTATAAACTCAACTTCCTTGAAGGCATAGCGCCGTTCGTGTCCTTGTCGGTCGCAAAGCTGCAAGTGGCCGTCATTCTCAACGTCGACAAGCCTGGCCTCGAACGTGCCGTTGGTGTCACGGTAGGGATGGTAGCCCTCACGTCGATAGAGCAGCGAGCGATAGCGGTCGGCATCGACGACCGACGGGTCGGCCGGCAAAGCCTCTATGACGGCTGCCAACAGCGCGTTGCGGTCGTGCCGCTGGCCTGTTATCTGGCTCAGCGACACAGGATTGGGTGCATCGCTCACAAACTCCACCTGGTTCACGTTCAGCCCCACGCCGATGATGCTCCGCTTGATGTGCTGACCGGTAAGCTGGTTCTCAATGAGTATGCCACACAGCTTCTTGTCGCCCCAATAGATGTCGTTGGGCCACTTGATGGCGAACTGTGAACTGGGCAATGAGAGTTGGGAGGTGAGGGCATCAATAATGGCCAGCGACACGGCCATTGAGATGCGAAACTGGAACCGGGCCTCGAGTGTCAGCGGGTGCATAAGGACGGAAAAGAGCAGGTTCTCGCCGCGCCGGCTCTCCCAGCGGTTCGTCCCGCACCCGCGGCCCTGAGTCTGGTAGTCGGCCCACACCACCATGTCGTCGTCGCCACCATGCTCCATCAGCCATCGGTTGGTGGAGTCGGTCTCGCCGATATGTATCATGTCACACCTCATTCATTCGTTTGATGCTAAGAGTAGCCCACACTCGCCTTCAGGCGATAAAAGAAAAGTTGTTCGCTTGAAGCTAAAAGAAAAAGAGGCTAACATCACCCTGATGATTAGCCTCTCATTCTTGTTGTCGGGATTACTGGACTCGAACCAGCGACCTCGCGCCCCCCAGAAGGTAGTACGGGTGCGCTAAATCCCGTTGATTATCAAAGGCTTAAACCTTATCGTTATCTCTTGGGTGACTTCTTGGTTGACTTTAGTCTCCCTTTTGATTAAACATTCAATAATTCAATTCTCGCTTTGATTCCTTGAAATCGGGTGTAAAGGTAGGCATAATTCAGCAGAAAAGAGCAATTATAGTCTTAATATTTGTTATTGGCACGAAAAGAATCAAGCATTTTGGAATTTGTAGTATTGTCATGTCCTGTATATCTGTAATCATGTAGAAGTGCTTCTTAGGTCATCTTTTGTTTTTTGAGTAACTTTTTTAGGGAAGAGTATATAAAACTATAATTTATCAGAAAAAGTTTCTTCGTACTAAATATCCATACCAGAAATGCCTCTAAAGTCTAAAAATCAAGTTGGAGCCTATTCCAATAAGCTAATCACCTTCTCCGCTATATCTTCTGTGATTCCTGTCATGGGGTCAGTAAGTATGAGGTGTTCTGCTTGATGTAGGAGGTAATCATCTTCATCATCAAGTATGGCATATTTATATGGAGCGATTGCGTTATCCTGTAGCCATGCTTCTACTTCCATTCCACGGTGGCCATAATATGCTTTTATCTTTCCAATGGCTTTCTCCCTTAGTAAGGTTGGCGTAACACCTATAACTTCACCTGCTAAGTTCCTGTTTCTCCATAAGGCTTGCATATCACCATCAAGTCGCCACGTTGATGTTATGATAATCTTAGCGTCAGTAGCTTCTATGATACGTTCCAGATTCTGCACGGCTTCTATGGCAAACAAGTAGCCGTCTGCGTCTGTTTCGCACAGTCCGTTTTCTATGAGATAGTCACTGTAATGTCCTGTGTTTAGTACACCGTCTATGTCAAGAAACAAGTATCTATATAATCTCTCCATCCTTTTCCAAAACGAAAACGTGGCTATTTTTAGCATCTACCTCATTGGAGATTCTATCAAGTTTCTTCATCAAATTTCCATAAAACTCTTTCAGCATAGCCAATAGTTTTTGGGCAGATTCAAAATCTCCCACCTCGCGTAGTAGTTCTGCTTTAACAACATAATCATTAACAAGAGGAATTAGGGTATGAATGATATTGTTGATGTAGTCCTGTTCTTCTATAGGAACTTCCTTTTCCTGTTCTCTGTGATATTCGTCATTGAAAGCCCATAGAAGATGAAACAGAATGTCTTTCTTTTCATCATCCGTAAGTGTTGCATCCTCAGAGAAAGCCTCCCATGCTTCTTTTAGTTCTGGATAGGACAACTTGCCTGTTCCACCATTAAAATCATCTGCATAATCATCATCTTTTTGACGTGATAACAGATAGTACCCACCACAATGGGGACACTTCTGCACGAATGACACTTTGGGTAGCATAGGATATACATTCTTCGTATCTGACCACACTTGACCATTGAATGTATTACCAGAGGCTATAGATAATATCTCTTTTTTGCCTCCACAATGCGGACAGGTTAGTATTCTTGAATAATCTGGTAGCATATATTCCTATTTAAATAGTGAGACTGCTATGTTATTACAGAATTGTTGTACGGTTATTTTGTCGTAGAATCTATCTGGATTTATAGTTTACTATAAAATGAAGTAAACTTATGCCCACATTTAGGACATTTGTATCTTGCTTCAAAGTAATTAGAAGTTCCCCACAGACTTGCTTTACATTCCGTTCCACACTTAGGACAGTGTGCTCTATGTCTACTTCTTTTTATTGGTGCTGCTATTGCTGCGTAAACAGCTAATCCTACAAGTATTATTACAATTCCCTCCATGTCTTATAATCACTATAGTTTATAAACAAAATGTATTCTTTTCTCCAATCAGTAGGATTCTCTGTAATCCATCTTCTTATTCTGTAACAATCTCTTATGTATTCAACGTGTGGAACAATAACTAAATCTAAGAATTGCCATAAGCCAACAGCAATAGCACAAAAAAGCATGAATAATAGTATAACAGCCCATATTCCATCTATTTCTTTAAAAACAGGTGGTAGCACTTGACAGATAGAATATACTATTCCAAAAGAAACAAGTCCAATTATTGAGTAAATTATTCCCCATGATAATCTACTTATCCTTTTACATATTCCTTTTCTAAGTTCTCCAATTTCATAATCAACTTTTAACAGCTGGTCTCTCGTTTCTATTTTTTTATCATAGAAGCCTATATATTCGCTATTAATATCGCCATAATTCCACCTTGCACGTAGCCGTCGTTGAGTATTTCTACCATAGGGGCAATAAATAAAAAGAGAATACCCGTACTGAAGCCATCTTTTATCATGTGAGTTGTTTTCTATCCATTTCTTTCTGCTTTTGGTTAAGTCTCTTTCGTTTTGTATGTTTTGTGTTAAATTATAATTATTCGCTATATTTTGAATAATCAAACCACCTAATAATGGTACTATTACAATTATTGCGAAAGAAAGATTGAAATTATTATCAATACCAAATTCAACAAGTATTCTTTGAGCGAGGTCGCAATAACATAATAACCATGCTATTAATAGCCCTATTATTGAAACTAATGACCAAATGATGTACCATGATAATGGAGTCTTAGAATAAGAAACTGGATAGCAGAATCTCAGATAGGCTAATTCTGCTTTCTGAAAATAATCATATAAGTCTTGTTTAGTTGTTGGAATTATAGAAAGTTATTCTGTTCATCAATAAAGAAAACATTCCCCTGTTCTGGTACATGAAAAGCAAATATGATATTATCTTTATATGACGGGTATAGTTTTTCTCTCCCAATTTTGATTTTACTACCTTTTATTTTCCAAGGCATAGTTGTTTCAATACCATCTTTTACAATGGTTAGGCTTCCATCTTCATTAAAGGTACAAGTTTCCTTGACATCAGAATCATTAAATACTCTCCATTTTTTATTAAGGAGATTAGCTCTAATGTCAATATCCTTATTAAGATTGGTAAGACTATATAGTGAAATATTATATGTTTCCATGTTTTTGCTATTTTAGATAATCCCTAAAGTCTATAACATCTTCTTGTTTAGGCTCGCAAGTTTTCTTTATCTTCTCCACAAAGTCACTACAGAAATAACTTCTATCTACATACCTATCCATTTCGTCGGTAGAAAGAGTACAGATAAAGCCAACTTCCGTAACCACATCTTCTCCATAGTCGTTTTTAGAAACAGAGCGAAGATACACATTATAGCTACCCTTTTTAAATAGCCCGTCTATTCCCCTAAATTCCTTAAAAACTTCTTCAGCTACGTCATATAAGGAAACTCCACCGTAAGAAACTTTATTTGGCCCTGCTATACCAATAGTCATTGCAGGCATTTCTATATAAACATTGTGGTCATTAGTATATACGTAATATCGTTTGCCTTTACAAGCAGATAAAGACATTATGAATATTAAACCTAACAAACATGGTACAATCCTTTTCATTGTCTTGTTCCATCTAAGCTAATCAAACCCAAGGAATCAGCGGATTAGTTTATATATAAGAGTGTGGGTCTATTGAAAACTATCTTACTGAGGTTCTGGACTACCCGCTACTTGATAATAGACAATAGCCCACACCTTTAAGATAATTCTCCCATAAGGGAATAATAATCCTAACGATGTGAGCATATTGAATACTATCCTAAGTAGCCGAAATTGTCCAGATTTCAGTAAAGGATAAGCAACAATCGCTCTTTTATTATGTTTTGAGCCATTAAAACACGCTCCTACTCTAAGGAACACTTGAAACTCGTTACAAAATTAGTGAATCTTTGTCTAATAACGTGCACAAGCCTTTAAATCTTAATAAATATTAGCACTACCTACAAACATAAAGGGGGTAGGAGCGTTAGCCCCTATCCCTCCCTATAGGTTAAAGTCTTTTTTGATGCGTTGTACTGTTGAAGTTCCTTTGTTAGTCAGTTTGGCTATAGTTCTAACGCTATATCCACGCTTTAGATAGGAGATAACATCTTTGTACTGCTCTTTCTTCTGCTCAATGGTCTTTACAGTTCCAACTTTACGGCCTAACTTTCCGCCACGCTCTATGTAGAGTTTACGGCCACTGTTCAAACGAAACTTTATGTTTTCTCGTTCTAACTGTGCGCAAGTTGAAAGTGTCGCTATCATAATAGGAGCGAAAAGAGTTGGTTTCCCTTCACTGTCTAATAGGGTTAGCTGTTCTTTCTGTAAATAGAGATTGATTCCACTGTCTATGAGGTCTTTCACTGTGGCCAGAACTTCAAAAGCGTTTCTTCCAAGTCTGGATAACTCACTTACTAAAAGGATAGAGACGTTATTTTGCTTGCAATAGTCGATAGCTTGCAATAATATAGGTCTCTCTGTGTTCCGTTTTGCTCCGCTTATGTGTTCCTCAAATACCTTTGAAATCTGTAGGTTTTGATATGCTGCATAATTGGATAAATCCTCTACTTGTCTGGTCGTGTCCTGTCTGTTACCCAAACTTGACACTCTGGCGTAAATAACTGCGTTCATTTTATTCTTTGGTTAAGTTAAACACGAAAGAAATGTACCCAAACGCCTCTTTATAGATTTATTTGGGTACACTTCCATTTTGATTACACTCTCAGCCTACCAACTGCACGGCAGTCTGGCATAGAGGGTTAATTTGTCACCAAGTATATAGAATCCTTCTCCTTTTATATATTCCAGATACTTGATACCCCAAACGTTTTTCTTTACTTCATACTTGATAT
>JAILPA010000063.1 GCA_024690505.1 Prevotella sp. | reverse complement strand
TTGTGGTATTCAAACCAGTCGATGTCCGACGCAAGCAGTGCCTCCTTGACCTCCTCAAACTTGGTCTTGCGGATAATTGCTTCAATCCTTTTCATACTTTTTACCTTTTTAATTAATACTTTTGTGACATCTTGCAAGATTCCGGCGACAAAGGTACAGTAATTATTGGAAACAAGAAGAAAATTTTCCAACTTTGCTTCAACAAATTCTTGCGAAATGACAAAGTGTAAACCAGCGGGGCTACAGCAACGCCTTTTTCTTTCGTTTTGATAAAAATTACAACCATTAAACAACAAAACGTCACCTGTGCTCGATTCCAAAACAAAATAATGTCACAAAACCCATTGTTTATCTAACTATTTGTATTACCTTTGCACCCAAGATTGAGACAAACGGAAGATTTAACAAGGATAATATGACAAGAAGAAAGCTAAACGGACTCTACCAGCCACAGTATGAGCACGACGCCTGCGGTGTGGGCATGGTGGTGAACATACACGGCAACAAGAGCCACGAACTGGTGGATCAGGCACTGAGGGTGCTGGAAAACATGGAGCACCGAGGAGCAGAGACACGCGACGGGACTGGCGACGGCGCTGGCATTATGATTCAGATACCCCACGAGTTTATTCTGCTGCAGGGCATCCCAGTGCCCGAGAAAGGAAAGTACGGCACAGGACTGCTGTTCCTGCCCAAGGAGGAGAAGGAGCAACAGGAGATTCTCAGCGTGATGATTGAAGAGATTGAGCGCGAGGGCTTGCAGCTGATGCACCTGCGCACAGTGCCCACCTGTCCGGAGGTGCTGGGCGAGGCTGCCCGACGCGTGGAACCGGCTATCAGGCAAATCTTTGTGACTGGTGACTCTGACGAGAGTGCAGAAGCCCTGCCGCGTACACTATATATTATAAGGAAGAAGATAGAGCGGCGCATAGTGCATCCTGACTTCTACATCTGTTCATTATCCAACACGAATATCATCTATAAGGGAATGCTGACCAGCGGACAGCTGCGACGGTATTTCCCAGACCTGTCGAGTCCCTACCTGACAAGCGGTCTGGCACTGGTGCATTCGCGTTTCAGCACAAACACATTCCCCACGTGGTCCCTGGCCCAACCCTTCCGCTTGCTGGCTCACAACGGGGAGATCAACACCATTCGCGGCAATCGCGGATGGATGAAGGCGCGGGAGAGCGTGCTCAGCAGTGAGGCGTTGGGCGACATCAGAGAGATCTCGCCCATCGTGCAGGAGGACATGAGCGACTCGGCATCGCTCGACAACGTGTTTGAGTTCCTGACAATGAGCGGACTGTCATTGCCACAGGCGATGGCAATACTTGTGCCGGAAAGCTTTAATGACAAGAACCCGATATCAGAGGATCTGAAAGCGTTCTACGAGTATCACTCGATACTGATGGAGCCGTGGGATGGACCCGCCGCGCTGCTGTTCTCTGACGGACGCTATGCGGGCGGGATGCTCGACCGCAACGGTCTGCGCCCCTCGCGCTATACCATAACAAAGCAGGGCGTTATGGTGGTGGCATCGGAAGTGGGCGTGATGGACTTCGAGCCAGGCGACGTGGTCAGCAAGGGACGCCTGCAGCCAGGAAAGATTCTGCTCATCGATACGCAGGAAGGCAGGATTTACTATGATGGCGAGATCAAGGACAAGTTGGCCAAGACCCATCCCTACCGTGAGTGGCTCAGCAAGAACCGCGTGCAGCTGGAGAAACTGAAGAGCGGTCGCAAGGTGGAGAACGCCGTGAGCGGCCTCGAGAGGAAACTCGTCGCCTTTGGCTTCGGTCAGGAGGACATCGACCGTACTATTATCCCGATGGCAACAGCAGGACAGGAGCCTGTGGCTGCAATGGGAAACGACACGCCACTGGCCGTCCTCAGCGATCGTCCGCAGGTATTGTTTAACTATTTCCGTCAACAGTTTGCCCAGGTAACGAACCCCGCCATAGACCCCATCCGCGAAGAGCTGGTGATGAGCCTGACGGAATACATCGGTGCAGTGGGAGCGAACATTCTCACGCCCGATGCCTCGAACTGCAAGATGGTGCGCCTGCCGCAGCCAGTACTGACCAACACACAACTCGATATACTATGTAACATCAGGTATAAGGGGTTCAAGACGAAGAAGCTGCCGATGACCTTCAGACTCTCCCCCTTACCCCTCCCTGTGAGGGAGGGGAGTGATTACACTCAGGCCGGAGAAGCGCTAAGGGCTGCACTCGACAAGCTATGCAAGGATGCTGAAGCCTGCGTAGATGAGGGCGTGAACTACATCATATTAACTGATAAAGTTGAAGGTGCGGAGGTATCTACTCCCCTCCCTGACAGGGAGGAGCAGGGGGAGGGTCTCTATTACATCCCTTCTCTCCTGGCCGTCTCAGCCGTCCACCACCACCTCATCAGCGTTAGCAAGCGCGTGCAGACAGCACTCATCGTGGAGAGCGGTGAGATTCGCGAGACGATGCACGCTGCTTTGTTGCTGGGTTACGGTGCCAGTGCACTGTGTCCGTATATGGCTTTCGCCATTCTCGACGACCTGGTAAAGCGGGGGAAGATACAAGAGGAATATGCCACGGCTGAGAAAAACTACATCAAGGCAGTGGACAAGGGACTGAAGAAGATTATGTCGAAGATGGGCATCTCGACCATCCGAAGCTATCGCGGCGCAAAGATTTTCGAGAGTATCGGACTGAGCGAGGACTTGCTGCGCAGATATTTCGGCACGGAGGTGAGCACCATCGGTGGCATCGGCTTGAAGGAGATTGCGAGGGATGCCATACGTCTGCAAGTAGCTGCTCGTGAACAATCGCTTTTGAAGAACCACGGCCAGTTCTCATGGCGCAAGGACGGCATCAAGCACGCCTGGAATCCAGAGACAATAGCGAATCTTCAGTTGGCAACCCGATTGGGCAGTTATAAGAAGTTCAAGGAGTGGGAATCCCTTGTCGATGAAAAAGACTACCCCATCTTTATACGCGACTTCTTTGGCTGGAAGGTGGCGGCAAAGCCTACGCCTATTGACGAAGTCGAGCCCGTGGAGTCTATCGTGAAACACTTCGTGACGGGAGCCATGAGTTTTGGGGCCCTGAGCATCGAGGCCCACGAGGCTCTGGCACTGGCCATGAACAAGCTCGGCACTCGCAGCAATACTGGTGAGGGCGGCGAGGATAACGCCCGCTACCACACGGAGGTGGATGGCGTATCGCTGTCGAGCAAGACCAAGCAGATGGCCAGCGGCCGTTTTGGCGTAACAGCAGAGTATCTGGTGAATGCCGAGGAGATACAGATAAAGGTGGCACAGGGTGCCAAGCCCGGTGAGGGTGGCCAGTTGCCGGGCTTCAAGGTGAACGAGATCATTGCCAAGACGCGTAATGCCATCCCCGGCATCTCGCTCATCTCACCCCCACCCCACCACGACATCTATAGCATCGAGGACTTGGCACAACTCATCTTCGACCTGAAGAACATCAACCCGACGGCTGCCGTCAGCGTGAAGCTCGTGGCCGAGAGTGGCGTGGGCACCATCGCCGCCGGTGTGGCCAAGGCGAAGGCCGACTTGATAGTGATTAGTGGTGCTGAAGGTGGTACAGGTGCTTCGCCGGCCAGCTCGATGCGCTTTGCGGGCATATCGCCGGAAATAGGACTGGCCGAGACGCAGCAGACGCTGGTACGAAACGGCCTGCGTAATCAGGTGCGCCTACAGACCGACGGCCAGCTGAAGACCGCCAAGGACGTCATCATCATGGCAATGCTGGGAGCCGACGAGTTCTCATTCGGTACGTTGCCGCTCATCGTCTTGGGCTGTGTGATGATGCGCAAATGCAACACGAACACCTGCCCAATGGGTGTGGCAACACAGAACCCAGAACTTCGCAAGCATTTTGAAGGCCGTGCCGAGTACGTGGTGAACTACTTCACGTTCCTCGCCCAGCAGGTGAGGGAATATCTGGCAGAAATTGGCGTTCACAGCCTGAAGGAGATCATCGGACATACAGAACTGATTGAGGTTCGCATGCCCAATGGTCCTGCCGTCGGGAAGTGGCAGACCATCGACTTCGGTCGTCTACTTCACAAGCCAGAGACGGAAAAAGCACTTTATTGGAATCGTGGTGCCTATACGAAGGTGACGGGCGTTAAGGACGAGGAAATCATCAAGGCTGCACAGAAAGCCATCGACGGACAGGAAGAAGTGACCCTCGACTACACCATCAAGAATACCGACCGTGCCGTGACAACGATGCTCAGCGGGGTCATCGCCAAGAAATATGGTGAGGCAGGACTGCCCGACGGCACGATAAAGATGAAGTTCAAAGGCTCGGCAGGCCAGTCATTCGGCGCTTTTGCCGTGAAAGGACTGGACATCCGCCTGGAGGGCGAGTGCAACGACTATTTCGGCAAGGGGCTCAGCGGTGGACGCATCAGCATCCTGCCACCAGCACGTCGCAGTGATGATTTCCTGGCCGAAGAAAACATCATCGCAGGCAATACGGGGCTTTATGGCGCCACCTCCGGCGAGATGTTTATCAACGGCAAGGTGGGCGAGCGCTTCGGTGTGCGCAACTCAGGAGCCATCGCCGTCATCGAGGGGGCTGGCGACCACTGCTGCGAATATATGACTGGCGGGCGCGTGGTGGTGCTCGGCGAGACAGGTCGCAACTTCGCAGCTGGCATGTCGGGCGGACTGGCTTACGTCTACGACCCTAAGCACACGTTCGACTACTTCTGTAACATGGATATGGTGGAAATCAACCTTGTCGAGGACAGCGCCTCGCGCAAGGAGTTGCTGGAGCTGATTCGCCAACACTACCTCCACACTGGATCGGCACTGGCTGGAAGGATGCTCGATGACTGGTCGCGCGTGGTCGAGGACTTCGTGCAGGTGGTTCCCATTGAGTACAAACGCGTGCTACAGGAAGAACAGATGAAGAAACTGCACGAGAAGATTGCTGACATCCAGCGCGACTATTAGAAAAAGGTAAAAAGTAAAGATATGGGAAATCCGAAAGCTTTTTTAGAGATACACCGTCAAGAGGCGGGCTACCGTCCGATTCACGACCGCATCCACGACTTCGGCGAGGTGGAGCAGACGCTCAACACACACCAGCGCCGCGAACAGGCTTCACGCTGCATGGACTGCGGCGTACCCTTCTGCCACTGGGCCTGTCCACTGGGCAACAAGGCACCGGAATGGAACGATGCGTTGTATCGCGGCGACTGGGAGCTGGCCTTCCGCCTGCTCACGAGCACCAACCCCTTCCCCGAGTTCACGGGGCGCATTTGTCCGGCACTCTGCGAAAAAGCCTGCGTGCTTAACCGCTTCAACCACGAGCCGACGACCAACCGCGAGGACGAGTGCGCCATCATCGAGGCTGCTTTCCGTGAGGGCTACATCCAGCCGCGAGTGCTAGCCAGAAACGGCATGAGCGTGGCTGTCATCGGAGCCGGCCCTGCCGGGCTCGCTGCCGCCAATGCTCTCAACCGAATGGGCTACGCCGTCACCGTCTTCGAGAAGAACGAGGCCGCCGGTGGCCTCCTCCGCTACGGCATCCCCAACTTCAAGCTCAACAAGGCCATCATTGACCGCCGCATCGCCCTGATGGAGGCCGAAGGCATCGCCTTCCGCTACGGAGAAGCCGTCTCCTGTGCTGCGATATTATCGCAGTCCACACCGCACTTCTCCGCCGTCATCATCGCCACCGGCACCCCCACGGCCCGCGACCTGAAGGCCCCCGGCCGCGACCTGAAAGGTGTCCACTTCGCCCTCGAGCTGTTGAGCCAGCAGAACCGAGTGCTTGCTGGCATGGAATTCTCCAAGGCCGACCGCATCACCGCTCGTGGCAAGAATGTCCTCGTCATCGGCGGTGGCGACACTGGCAGTGACTGCATCGGTACAGCACATCGACAGGGATGCAGAAGCGTCACGCAGATTGAGATCATGCCCAAGCCCGTGGAAGGGCCCGACGACCCGCAGAACCCTTGGCCCAACTGGCCGCGAACGCTCAAGACCACCTCAAGTCACGAGGAGGGTTGCACCCGCCGCTGGAATATTAACACCCTTGAATTTCTTGGGGAGAACGGCCAGCTCACAGGCGTTAAGGTACAGGAGATAGATTGGCAGCCAAATCCCGACGGCGGCCGTCCTATCATGGTGGAGAAAGGCAAGCCCGAAATCATCAAGGCCGAACTGTGTCTGCTGGCAATGGGCTTCCTGAAGCCTGAGCATCCTGATTACCCAGAGAATGTGTTCGTCTGTGGCGATGACCAGAACGGTGCCTCCCTCGTCGTCCGAGCCATGGCCAGCGGAATCGACGCCGCCAACCGTGTCCACGCCCATCTCTCCCAAAAGTCCCATTAGCCCCATGCCTACAATCCCATTCACCAAGATGCACGGCTGCGGCAACGACTACATCTACGTCAATGCCATGCAGCACCCCATTGCCAACCCACAGGCCTGCGCCATCAAGTGGAGCGACCGCCACAAAGGCATCGGCAGCGACGGCCTCGTACTAATCGACAAGAGTCCCATCCCCGAAGCAGACTACTCCATGCGCATCTTCAATGCCGATGGCAGCGAGGCCATGATGTGTGGTAATGCCAGTCGCTGCATTGGCAAGTACCTTTATGAAAGAGCCATGACACACAAGACAGAGATTCGCCTGCTAACGCTCTCGGGCATCAAGACACTTAAGCTACACCTGGTTGGAAGTAGTGTTGAGACTGTCACCGTTGACATGGGTGAACCGATACTGGAAAATGAATCTCAGTTTGTTGGCAATAGGGGAATGAGTAAAGGCACTTTCGTGTCAATGGGCAATCCGCACTACGTCATCTTCACCGAGAATATTGACCAAGTGGGCGAGACAGGGCGCATTCTTGAAAATCACCCTGCCTTCCCCCAGCGTTGCAACATAGAATTCGCACAAGTACAGCCTGACGGAAGCATCAGAACGCGCGTCTGGGAACGTGGCAGCGGCATCACTCAGGCTTGTGGCACAGGAGCCTGCGCCACGGCTATTGCCGCTTACTTGACAGGACGGGCAAGTCGTACGAGCAGCATCGTGATGGACGGTGGCACCCTCCACATCGAGTGGCGCGAAACGGACAATCACGTCTACATGGCGGGGCCGGCTGAGTTCGTCTTCGACGGTGAAGTCGAAATGGCGAAATGATGTTTTTAGTGAATTGGGATATTAGTCGTTTGGTCGTTTGGCGACATTACAAATGATGACTTTATAATCCCTAAACGACTAAACAACGAAATCCCTAAACGACTAAACAACAAAAGAGAAATATGGCATTAGTTAACATCCACTTCCTGAACCTGCAGCAGAACTACCTGTTTGCCGACATCGCCAAGAAGGTGAACGCCTTCAAGGTGATGCATCCCAAGGCCGATGTCATCTCGCTCGGCATCGGCGATGTCACCCAACCGCTCTGTCCCGCTGTCATCGAGGCCATGCACAAGGCCGTCGACGAGATGTCCACCTCCGAAGGCTTCAGAGGCTATGGCCCTGAACAGGGCTACGACTTTCTGCGCGAAGCCATCCTGAAAAACGACTTCGCCCCCCGTGGCGTACACCTGAGCCTCGATGAGATCTTCATCAACGACGGCGCGAAGAGCGACACGGGCAACTTCCAGGAACTGCTTCACTGGGACAACTTCATCGGCGTCACCGACCCCATCTATCCCGTCTATATCGACTCGAACGTGATGATAGGGCGCTGCGGCACCTATCGCGACGGTCGCTGGACGAACGTGCGCTATATGCCCACCACCGCCGAGAACGGTTTTGTGCCCGAACTGCCCAAGGGCCGCCCCGTGGACGTCATCTACCTCTGCTTTCCCAACAACCCGACGGGCACCGTCATCACCAAGCAGGAACTGCGCAAGTGGGTGAACTACGCCTTGAAGAACGACGCCCTCATCCTCTTCGATGCCGCCTACCAGGCCTACATACGCGACCCTGACATCCCACACAGCATCTACGAGATTCGCGGTGCACGCAAGTGTGCCGTCGAGTTCCGCTCGTTCTCCAAGACCGCAGGCTTCACGGGTGTCCGCTGCGGCTACACCATCGTGCCCAAAGACGTCAGCGTGGCCACCTTCGAGGGCGAGCGCATCCCCCTCAACCAGCTGTGGCTGCGCCGTCAGTGTACCAAGTTCAACGGCACCAGCTATATCTCCCAGCGTGCCGCAGAGGCCATCTACTCGCCCGAGGGCAAGCAGCAAGTGCAGCAGACCATCGACTACTACATGCGAAACGCTGCCCACATGCTCAGTGTGCTGCGCAACCTCGGCTTCGAGTGCTACGGTGGCGAGAATGCCCCCTACATCTGGATGCGCACCCCCGACGGCACTACCTCGTGGCAGTTCTTCGAGCAGTTGCTCTATGGCGCCAACGTGGTCTGCACGCCCGGTGTAGGCTTCGGCCCTTCTGGCGAGGGCTACGTCCGCTTCACCGCTTTCGGCAGCCACGAGAAGACGGAGGAGGCACTCAAGCGAATAGAAAAATGGATGAATCAACATTAATAAACACAAAAACAACACAACAATGGAAGCATTAAGAATTCAAGTTGTCAGCGAGGCATTCAAAAAGAAGCCGCTCGACGTAGAGACCCCCAGTGAGAGACCCGCGAAGTATTTCGGCAAGAAGGTCTTCAACCGTGAGAAGATGTACAAGTACCTGCCCAAGGACGTGTACGAGAAGATGATTGACGTGATGGAGAACGGGGCACGGCTCGACCGCGAGGTGGCCGATGCCGTGGCTGCCGGCATGAAGCAGTGGGCCATCGACTGCGGCGTGACGCACTATACCCACTGGTTCCAGCCGCTGACCGAGGGCACCGCCGAGAAGCATGACTCGTTCATCGAGCACGACGGCACGGGCGGCATGGGCGAGGAGTTCACCGGCAAGTTGCTCGTACAGCAGGAGCCCGACGCTTCGTCGTTCCCCAGCGGTGGCATACGCAGCACCTTCGAGGCCCGTGGCTACTCAGCCTGGGACCCCACGTCGCCCGTCTTCATCATCGACGACACGCTCTGCATCCCCACAGTCTTTATATCATACACGGGTGAGGCACTCGACTACAAGGCTCCGCTGCTGCGTGCGCTACACGCCGTCAACGTGGCTGCCACGGACGTGTGCCACTACTTTGACCCAACGGTGAAGAAAGTGACGAGCAACCTCGGCTGGGAACAGGAGTATTTCCTCGTTGACGAGGGGCTTTACTCGGCCCGTCCCGACCTGCTGCTGACGGGCCGCACGCTGATGGGGCACGACTCGGCCAAGAACCAGCAGATGGACGACCACTACTTCGGCTCTATCCCCGAGCGCGTTGCCGCCTTTATGCGCGAACTCGAGATTGAGGCGCTGCAACTGGGCATTCCCTGCAAGACGCGCCACAACGAGGTGGCCCCCAACCAGTTTGAATTGGCGCCTATCTTCGAGGAGACCAACCTGGCCGTTGACCATAACATGCTGCTGATGTCAGTCATGAAGCGCGTGGCCCGCAAGCACGGCTTCCGCGTGCTGCTCCATGAGAAGCCCTTCGCAGGCATCAACGGCAGCGGCAAGCACAACAACTGGAGTCTCTCGACCAATAACGGCGTGCTGCTCCATGCTCCCGGCAAGACGGCTGAGCAGAACCTGCGCTTCGCCACATTCATCGTCGAGACGCTGATGGGCGTCTGGCGCCACAATGGTCTGCTGAAGGCCAGCATCATGAGCGCCACCAACGCCCACCGCCTGGGCGCCAACGAGGCACCGCCCGCCATCATCAGTTCGTTCCTCGGTAAGCAGGTGTCTGAGCTGTTAGACCATATCGAGAAGGCCGACGTCGCCGACATCCTCGCTATGGCTGGCAAGCAGGGGCTGAAGATGGACATCCCCGAGATTCCTGAACTCTTCATCGACAACACCGACCGCAACCGCACCTCACCCTTTGCTTTTACCGGCAACCGTTTTGAGTTCCGTGCCGTCGGATCTGAGGCCAACTGCGCCTCGGCCATGATTGCGCTGAACAGCGCCGTAGCCGAAGCCCTCGTCGACTTCAAGAAGCGCGTCGATGCCCGCATTCCCGAACTGGAGAAGACACTCGAAGGCACAGGCCACACTGCCACCTTCCACGCTATCATCGACGTGCTGCGCGAGGACATCAAGACCTGCAAGCCCATCCGCTTCGACGGCAACGGCTATAGCGACGAATGGGTCGTGGAAGCCGAGAAGCGTGGCCTCGACGTGGAGAAGTCGTGCCCCAGAATCTTTGAGCGCTACCTTGACGACTCCAGCATCAAGATGTTCGAGAGCCTCGGCGTAATGACCCGCAAGGAACTGGAGGCCCGCAACGAGGTGAAGTGGGAGACCTACACGAAGAAGATCCAGATTGAGGCCCGCGTGCTGGGCGACCTGTCGATGAATCACATCATCCCCGTGGCCACCCGCTACCAGACGCAGTTACTGCAGAACATCAGCAACATGGCCGTGGTCTTCCCCATCGACACCGCCGACAAACTCTCTGCGCGCAACAAGAAGATCATCCAGGAGATTGCCGAGCGCACCAGTACCATCGAGAAGGGCGTGGAAGAACTGGTGGAGGCACGTAAGAAAGCGAACAAGATAGAGGATGAGCACCAGAAGGCCATTGCCTACCACGACTCGGTAGAACCCAAGCTCGATGAAATCCGCTACGAGATCGACAAGTTGGAGCTAATTGTAGACGACAGCCTCTGGCCACTGCCGAAGTACCGCGAACTGCTGTTCATCAGATAACTGCTAAACACAAACCCATCTATAGCATTACCTTTTATTGCTGTTCGCTAAACATTGCAACAGCATGATTGGACGGCAACCTGCCCTGAGCCTGACTAAGGGAATGTCAGGAAAATTCAAACTTGCAAAAACTGCCGTGCAACGGTTTTTTTTGAGAAGCACCGCTTTGAGGGTGGAAAAGGACAGCTTTTTGACCCGAAAAGCGGTGCTTTTCCGTCCTCGAAGCTGTCCTTCCCTTTTTGGAGAAATATCGATGTAAAGAAAATTCACCGCCCGACGCAGTCTTGCATGGTTCATTATCCAGTTAAGTCCCACCATCGACGTAACAGATGAGCCCTCTGATGAAGGATGAAATCTGAAAAAGGGAATCCCCAAACGGAACCCTTAAAGGAGAGAAAACCAAAACCCGCTGAAAATCAGCGGGTTTTGATTTAATTTTGCGGAGAGAGATGGATTTTTTTGAACCTTTCATAACCGCTCATTGAGTTTCACAAACTGTCAGTCCCATATTGACAAACCCCGTAAATAGGAGTTTTTTCGTTGTTTTCAGTAAATCAAAATATCTTCTGATAAATTTGCGTATCCCAATTTTTGGGGGTAATTTTGGGGGTAACATCACGATG